>CAYFLF010000074.1:0-8381 GCA_964343725.1 uncultured Bordetella sp. | reverse complement strand
CTGTCGGGTGCTGGTTTATAAAACGCCAAGCCTTTGGCCTGTGCGTCTGTCAACGGTAAATCGAAACGGTTTCGGTATTCAATGAGATCTTGCTCATCCAATTTCTTTTGGCTGTGCGTCGTCATCTTGCCTTGACCCGCACTGCCCATTCCAAAACCTTTTTTGGTGTGCGCCAAGATCACCACAGGTTGCCCTTCATGCGCAAGGGCGGCGGCATAGGCGGCATAGATCTTCACCACATCATGGCCACCGCGTTTCAAGCGGTCGATTTGCTCGTCGGTCATGCCTTGGGCCAAGCGCTTCAAGTCTTCGTTTTGCCCAAAGAAATTGTCTCGGTTGTAACGTCCGTTCTTCGCGGCAAATGTTTGCATCTGCCCGTCCACAGTTTCAGCAAATGCTTTTAACAAGGCGCCATTGGTGTCACGCGCAAACAAACCATCCCAGTCGCTTCCCCACACCAACTTAATCACCTTCCAGCCGGCACCAGAGAACAATTTTTCTAACTCATCGATGATGCGTCCGTTGCCACGGACTGGGCCATCTAAACGTTGCAAGTTGCAATTGACGACCCACACCAAATTGTCTAATCGCTCACGCGCAGCCAAAGTTAAAGCACTCATGCTCTCGGGCTCGTCCATCTCACCATCACCAAATACACCCCAGACCTTGCGGCCTTCACACTGCAACAAATTGCGGTGCGTCAAATAGCGCATGAATCGGGCGTGGTAGATCGAACTGATAGGCCCTAGCCCCATAGACCCCGTGGGGAATTGCCAAAAATCAGGCATCAACCAAGGGTGCGGGTAACTGGATAAGCCTCGTGCTCCAGCCTTTTGCGCGTTGATCTCTTGGCGGTAATGGAGCAAATCATCTTCTGACAAACGCCCCTCTAAAAATGCCCGCGCATAAACACCGGGCGCACTGTGCGGTTGAAAAAAGACCAAGTCGCCACCGTTGTCTGGCGTGCGTGCTTGAAAGAAATGGTGAAAGCCTGTTTCAAATAAATCTGCCACGCTGGCATAGCTTGCAATATGTCCCCCCAACTCACCATAAGCTTGGTTGGCACGCACCACCATGGCCAATGCGTTCCAACGCATGATCGAGGTCAGGCGTTCTTCAATTTGAATATCGCCTGGAAACTCAGGCTGCTCATCAACAGAAATCGTGTTGGTATAGGGCGTGTTGAGATCGGGTTGCCAGCCTGTTTTGTGTTGGCGGGCAACTGCAGCCAAGCTATTCAATATGTGGTTCACCCGTTCTGATCCCTCGTTGGCTAGCAGAGAAAGCAGGGCATCTCGCCATTCAGCGGTTTCTTCGGGGTTGGTATCTTGTGCCCACAGGGCGAGGTCAAATGGTGCGTTCATGGAGAGCACTTTAGTTGGGAATTACCAAAATGTGCTATCAATTTAGGCTTTTAAAACCATTATTTGAAGCATAATATGCTGAATAAATATATTTAACAGCATATGAATCTAGATAAAACAGATTTACGCATATTGGACCACCTACAGCGCGATGGCAGCTTGAGCAACGTCGAGCTCGCCCGAAAGATTGGGCTCTCCCCCTCGCCCTGCCTCGCGCGGGTCAAAGCGCTTGAGTCTGCAGGCGTGATTGAGAAATACGTGGCACTGGCCAACGCCAGCGCTTTGGGCTTGGGGCTCACCGTTTTTATTTCTATCAGCTTGAAAACCCAAAGCAAAGAAGCCTTGGCTGACTTTGAAGCCCATATTGCCCAACACGATGAGGTGATGGAGTGCTATTTGATGACGGGAGATAGCGACTATCTGCTGCGTGTGGCAGTCAAAGACATTCAAGCGCTAGAAAAATTTATATTGGAGCAACTCTCCCCCATTCCAGGGGTAGAGAAAATTCGATCTAGCTTTGCACTCAAACAAGTGCGCTATAAAACAGCACTCCCTCTTTTTATGAACTGATGTGACGCGCATGCAAAACAAAATTGGCATTGACTTGGGTGGCACCAAAATTGAAATTGCAGTAGTGGGCTCTAACGAAGGTCTTATCTACAAGGACCGAACGCCCACACCCCAACACTCCTACACGGCCATATTGGATGCGATTTGCGCACTCGTAGACAAAACCATTACGCATCAAAAAATTGAACTCCCGCAATCTATTGGAATAGGAATTCCAGGATGCTCAGACCCCGATACTAATTTGATTCGCGGCTCCAACACCGTCGTCATGAATGGCAAGCCCTTGCAACAAGATTTGCAGCAACGCTTGGGTTGTCAGATTCACCTGCAAAACGATGCCAACTGTTTAGCAGTCAGTGAGTCTGTAGATGGTGCAGCCAAAGGGCACAGCGTTGTTTTTGCCGTCATTATCGGAACGGGGTGTGGGGGCGGCGTCGCCATCAACGGCAAAGCATGGACTGGCAAAAATGGCATCGCAGGCGAATGGGGACATAACCCTCTACCGTGGCCAAGCGCCGAAGAAATTCAAGTGGAACCGTGCTGGTGCGGGCAAGTGGGCTGTCAAGAGACTTGGATCAGTGGTACAGCATTCGCACTGGACTATGCGCGCCATACATCTGAGCAGATCAAAGCTGAAGCGATCATTAACAGAATGCGTTCGGGGGATTTAGAGGCAAAAAAATGCTTTGACAGATATATCAACCGGCTTGCTCGCTCGCTAGCGGGCGTGATCAATTTAATCGACCCTGACGCCATAGTGTTGGGTGGTGGCATGAGCAATATCGATGAGATTTATCCAGCACTCCCCAGTGAGATCATGCGCTACACCTTTACCAAACCGATTGCCACACCTGTTTTGAAAGCGATGCACGGAGATTCCTCCGGTGTTCGTGGTGCTGCATGGTTAACAAGCTAAGAGTATGCGTTCAACCCCCATACCCGTCACACTTCTAGACTCGATTGCCCTCATCGACGCATCGCATGCAGGCACGATCGTTGTGACGGGATCACACGGCGGTCGATCTGCCGCTGGATTTGTTGTCGATGTGAGCAAAAAACCATTGGCAGTCTTCTTTAACGACGCAGGTGGTGGAAAAGACAATGCCGGCAAAGTAGGGTTAGACATGCTGCAAGCCATCGGAATACCTGCAGCTTGTTATTCACATATGTCTGCACGCATCGGGGATGCACAAGACGGTTTAGAAAATGGCATGGTGAGCGATACGAATGCTTTGGCAAAGCAGGCGGGCATCCAAATCGATATGGCAGTTTTACAAGCGATTGATTGCCTGCAAAAGTCATAAAACTCGCTTCAAGTCATTGCTGCCGCAACCCCGTCTTTTTATCGAACCAGTGCACATACTGGTGCTCTGCTATGAGCTCCAACACTTCTCCGATTGCTGGAGATTGAGCGGCAACGTCTGTACGCACCACGACATCTTCGTTGCCTATGCTTGCGTAAACCAATCTTTCTGCTCCTAACATTTCTAATGCATAGACTTTTGCAGAAAAACTATATCCAGCACCTGTGTCTGTGGTTTGCGATGCATGTTTAATGCGTAATTGTTCAGGCCGAATTCCTAAAATCATCCGATCGTCTATCCCGCTCACCTCATGCAACAAGTTCATAGGGGGTGCGCCAATAAATCCTGCAACAAAGGTATTTGCGGGTCGGTTATAGACTTCTTCGGGAGTTCCAAATTGCTGCAACCTCCCCTCGTTCATCACCAACATGCGTTGTGCCAAGGTCATCGCCTCTACTTGATCATGTGTCACAAACAAAGAGGTGGTGCCTAGTTCTCTGTGTAACTTTTGAATTTCTAATCGGGTATGGGCCCTGAGTTTGGCATCTAGGTTGGAAAGCGGCTCATCGAATAAAAATACCTGGGGCTGTCGAACTATCGCCCGTCCCATTGCAACACGTTGGCGTTGGCCGCCAGATAATTCTTTGGGCTTACGCTCCAACAGATGCGATAACTCCAAAGCACTGGCGGCCGCATGGACACGCTTCTTGATATCTTCAATAGAAACTTTGGCAATCTTCAAACCATATGCCATGTTGTCAAAAACACTCATATGTGGATACAGCGCATAGTTTTGAAACACCATTGCAATATCGCGTTCTGCTGGCTCCAAGTCATTGACCACTTTGTTGCCAATTCGGATATCGCCTTCTGTGATGTCCTCTAGGCCAGCCACCATGCGCAAAAGCGTCGACTTACCGCAACCTGAGGGGCCAACTAGCACCACAAATTCACCGTCGTGTATTTGTGCACTCACACCATGCAACACTTGCACTGCGCGCGCACCCAGACCATACCGTTTCACAATGTTATTGAGTTCAATCGCTGCCATACTTATTTCTCGGTATCGACCAAGCCTTTGACAAACCACTTCTGCATACCGATCACCACCATGGCAGGTGGAATCATGGCCAACATGGCTGTCGCCATCACAATATTCCATTCGGTTTGGGCGTCACCGCCAGAGATCATGCGTTTAATGCCCATGACCACGGGATACATGCTTTCATTAGTAGTCACCAGCAAAGGCCACAGGTATTGGTTCCATCCGTAAATAAACTGAATCACAAATAGCGCCGCCATACTTGTCACAGAAAGTGGCACCAACACATCTTTGAAAAATCGCATGGGCCCAGCACCGTCTATTCGCGCAGCCTCCACCAACTCGTCTGGGACGGTCAGAAAAAATTGTCTAAATAAGAAGGTAGCAGTCGCAGAGGCAATCAAGGGTAGAGTTAGTCCAGCAAAGCTATTGAGCATGCCTAAATCAGATACGACTTTGTAAGTAGGACCTATCCTCACCTCCACAGGTAGCATCAAAGTGACAAAGATCATCCAAAAAACCGTCATTCGAAACGGGAACTTGAAATACACAATAGCAAACGCAGAAAGCAACGAAATTGCAATCTTGCCTAAGGCAATGAGCAATGCACAACCTAGGCTCACACCCATCATGCGTGCAACAGACGCAGTAGAGCCCGAGCCATTTCTTTCTCCAAGTAATGCGCTGGTGTAGTTTTCTAAAAAATGCTCGCCAGGCAACAAGGGCATAGGCACTTGAACGACTTCCTGCATCGTATGAGTAGATGCCACGAAAGTGATGTAGACAGGAAAGGCCACCACAGCTACACCCAGCAACAAAACACCATGCGAGAGCCAATCGAGATAGCGGTTTCGCTCGATCATGTTTAGTAATTCACTTTCTTTTCTATAAAGCGAAACTGCACGACCGTCAACGCGACCACAATGACCATGAGCACCACCGACTGCGCGGCTGAACCACCCAAATCCAAAGCCTTGAACCCATCAAAGTAAACCTTGTAGACCAAGATAGCCGTATCTTTGCCAGGCCCACCTTTGGTCGCAGCGTCAACAATGCCAAAAGTATCGAAAAAGGCATACACCACATTAATGACTAATAAGAAGAAGCTAGTAGGTGACAGCAAAGGAAATTGAATGGTCCAAAATCGCCTCCAGGCCCCCGCACCATCTATCGCTGCTGCCTCTATGAGTGACTTTGGAATACTTTGCAAACCTGCCAAGAAAAACAAAAAGTTATAAGACAGTTGCTTCCAGACTGCGGCCATCACAATCAAGGCCATCGCATCACGGCTATTGAGAAGCGCGTTCCACTCAAAACCTAAAGTGTTGAGCGCATAGGAAACCACACCAATACTGGGGGAGAACAAAAAAAGCCACACAACACCCGCCACAGCAGGCGCTACTGCGTAAGGCCAAATTAACAAGGTGCGATAAATAAGCGCGCCCCGCACCACACGGTCGGCAAAGTAGGCCAGCACCAGAGAAATACAAATGCCTAGTACTGCTACCCACAAAGAAAAAATACCTGTCGTTAAAAACGAATCGGCGTAACCTTCATCCTTGTATAAATTTTGAAAATTCTCCAATCCCACCCAAACCACCGACATTCCAAAAGCATCAGACTGCTGCAACGATTGCACGAGCGCTTGCCCTGCTGGCCAGAAGAAGAATAAGCTGATCACCGCCAATTGCGGCGCCAACAACATCCAAGGAAGCCAGCGCGATCGAAAAACGATACGTTTATCAGTTGCCAAATTTAAAAAGGTGGTTTGAGCAGTTGACTAGATTGCCATCCGGAGCGTCTAACTTTTACCGCTATTGGCTTTTTCGAAGCGTTCTAACAATTCGTTGCCTCTTTTGATGATCGCATCCAAAGCCTCTTTAGCTGTCTTCTTACCTGCCCAGACTTGTTCAAGCTCTTCGTCTTCAATTGCACGAATTTGTACATAGTTGCCTAAGCGAATACCACGCGATTTATCGGTGGTCTTGCGGATCATTTGGTTTACCGCAGTGTCTGTTCCAGGATTTTGTTTATAAAAACCTGACTGCTCCGTGAGTTTGAATGCAGCCAATGTGATGGGTAAATAACCTGTGCGCTTATGGCTGGCCGACTGTACTTCGGGGTTAGACAAGTAATTAAAGAATGTGGCGACACCTTTGTACTCTTCTGCCTTCTTACCAGACATCACCCAGAGGCTCGCACCCCCAATCACCGTGTTTTGTGGCGCTCCTGGAACATCTGGGTAGTAAGGCAAGGTAGACAATCCAAAACCAAATTTGGCATTTTTCGCAACGTTGCCATAAAAGCCTGAAGAAGTTGTGATCATGGCGCATTCGCCTGACACAAAAGTTGATTCGGCGGTGTTGTTACGTCCCTTGTAGACAAACAGCCCTTGCTTGGCCATATTTCCAAGATTCTCAATATGGCGCACATGCAATGGGGAATTCGCCACTAAGCGCGCGTTAAGGCCTCGCATGCCGTTGCCTTGTGTAGCAAGCTCGGTGTTGTGCCAAGTAGAGAAACTCTCTAATTGGGTCCACCCTTGCCAAGCAATGGTCAGGGGGCACTTATGTCCATTTGATTTCAACTTGGCCGCGGCAAGGGCTACTTCAGGCCAAGTCGATGGCGGTTTATCAGTAGAGATTCCTGCTGCTGCAAATGCATCTTTGTTGAAATAAAAGACAGTCGTTGAGCTATTGAAAGGGAAAGACAACATCTGTCCGTTGGGCGCTGTGTAATACCCTGCAACAGCGGGAACATAGGCGGTGGGGTCAAATTTAAAACCAGCGTCTTGCATCACTTGACCAACTGGCATGACCACACCTTTGCTAGCCATCATGGTGGCGGTACCTACTTCAAACACCTGCAAGATATGGGGCGCATTGCCCGCACGAAAAGCAGCCACTGCAGCGGTCATCGACTCATCGTATGAACCTTTGTAGACAGGAACTATTTTGTAATCTTTTTGTTTTGCATTGAAATCTTTGGCGAGGTCATTGACCCACTCGTTATTCACCGCGACCATGGAATGCCACCATTGGATTTCAGTCTGAGCTTGCGCAGTCTGCATAGAGGCAACAACACAAGTTGCCGCCATCGCTTGGATGATTTGTCTTTTTGTGAACGTCATTTAGAAGGCTCCCATTAAAACTTTATTATTGAAATGTTTGGTGACCCTATTTTGACCCTTCTGTGAGAACAAATTTCCAAGTGAAAACCATGACAGACAATGGCCATATGTTTGATTTGTCTCAATGGCCAATAGAGGATAGGCGCCAAATAAAAGGCGTTTTTACCGATATTGACGACACTTTGACCACCGATGGCGCTATCTCGTCTGCGGCTCTATCCGCCCTAGGTCAACTGCAGCATGCAGGTATTTCAGTGATAGCTATTACCGGTAGACCAATGGGATGGAGTAGATCGTTCGCGCTGGAATGGCCAGTCGATGCGATCGTGGCTGAAAACGGCGCCGTAGCTTTGGTTGGTAATCAGGAATTTTATTTACAAGACGCCCTAACCCGTTCCAACAACCAACGACGAATGGCCCAAGTTGTAGAGTTGATATTGCAGGCCTTGCCCCATGCTAGGGTTTCGCAAGACAGTTTTGGTCGCGAAACAGATATTGCAATCGACCACAGCGAACACCACGCATTAGATCAACAAGATATTGCAAAAGTGGTCAATATCATGCAAGAAAATGGAATGACAGCAACTGTGAGCAGTATTCACATCAATGGATGGTATGGTGACCACAACAAACTCGAAGGTGCCAAGTGGATTGTCCAAAAACTACTGAATCGAAATTTAGACTCGGAGAGAAATGCATGGGCTTATGTTGGTGACTCTACTAACGACCAAGTGATGTTTGCCAACTTTGCTAATAGCGTAGGGGTTGCAAATATTCAAGTTTTTGCGCAGCAACTAAAACATTTCCCCCGTTACGTTACGCAGTCAGAAAGAGGAGAAGGTTTCGCTGAGGTGGTGGACGCTTTGTTAGAAGCCCGCGCAGATGCTATGTAAAAAATAACTGCGACCTGCGGTTTATTCAAGTTCTCTTAACTTAACTTGCTACCAAAAAATCGGCACTGATCGATTCGC
>CAYFLF010000073.1:0-8386 GCA_964343725.1 uncultured Bordetella sp. | reverse complement strand
CCAACATCACGCGCAATATTGGTGAGTTGCATTGCTACGCCTAGTTCGCATGCACGGGCTAGCGCAGTGGCATGCCTTGGGCCCATGATCCAACACATCATGGCGCCCACACTGCCTGCTACGCGGGCACCGTATTGATGCACTTCTTCAATGGTTGCATAGGTTTTTCCATGGGCATCCCACTCGAAACCTTCGATCAAGGCTTCCAACATCGCGCGGGGCAATTGGTATTGGTCTACGACCAGCGCTAGCGCGTTGTCTTCCAAGTGCGGTTGCGGGCGACCACTGTAAATAGCGTCAAGCCGCTGCTTGAGTTCTTGGAGGGCCTCTTCAGTTGATTCGCCTTCATCCACCAAATCGTCAGCGACTCGGCAAAATGCATATAAAGCGACCGATGCAGCACGCACACGTTGCGGTAGTAATTTGGACGCAGCAAAAAAACTTTTTGATCCGCCACGCATCATATTGACGCATGCCTGTAAGTCGTATTCGGGTTGGATATCAGACGAACGCATGAGCATGTGGAACCACCGTTTCAAGTGCTTTGGCTGACATCAACACACCAGGAACACCGGCACCTGGGTGGGTGCCTGCTCCAACGACATATAAACCTTGTACGTCCTCACTTCGGTTGTGCGGTCTAAACCAAGCGCTTTGCAGCAAGAGCGGCTCTAATCCAAACCCCGCACCTTTGAATGACCATAGACGATCATGGAAGTCTTGAGGGGTCATTGTTTTGGAGCTCACGATGTGCTTAGACAGTCCAGGCAACACATCACGTTCTAAGGCTTGTTCAATGCGTGCTCGGTAGGTCTCTGCATAACTAGGCCAGTCGGTTCCGCTGTCTAGGTGCGGAACAGGGGAGAGCGCATAAAAGGTATCGCAACCCGATGGTGCCAAAGAGGGATCAGTGGCAGTTGGGCGATGCAAATACAAACTGAAATCTTGTGCCAAGGTGTGGCGCTTAAAAATATCAGTCAACAACTCTTTGTAACGTGGTCCCAAGACCATCATGTGGTGCGGAATGTCGTGGTACTGTTTATTGGTGCCAAAGTACCAAACAAATAAGCCCATGGAGTAGCGACCTTTGTCAATTTTGCGGTCACTCCAATGACGGCGATGCTCGGGTGCTACTAAATATTTGTAGGTCCATGCAGTATCGGCATTGCTCACCACAATATCAGCAGGGATGAATTCACCGTTTTGAAGTTCAACGCCAATCGCTTTGTTGTTCTCAATGCGTATTTGCGTCACAGCTGCGTTGTAGCGAATGGGAATACCACGGGATGCGAGTAGTTTGACCAATCCTTGCACGATCGCGCCAGTACCGCCCATCGCAGAGTGCACCCCCCATGTTCGCTCTAGCGAGTTGATCAAGGCGTATGCGCAGGTAACAGAAAAAGGATTGCCGCCAATGAGCAAAGGGTGAAAGCTCAAAACAATGCGCAGTTTGTCGTTTTTGATGTGTTTGGCCACCAAGCTGTAAATACTGCGCCAAGCCCCCATCCGTGCAAACGATGGGATGGCGTTGATCAAATCCATCAAGGTGTCAAACGCGATTGAGCCCAGGCCTTCAAATCCCAGTGTTTTGCAAAGCTCTGCGTCTGCTAAGAAACGTGTGTATCCGTCTAGGTCGTCTGCAGAAAAACGCGCAACTTCGCGACGCATGGCTGCATCGTCACCGCTGTAATCAAACCAAGTGCCGTCACTGAAACGAATCCTGTAAAAAGGATCCATCGCGCGCAAATCAATATCGTCGCTAAATTTTTTACCGCAAAGTGCCCACAATTCTTCTAGCAAAAAGGGGGCTGTGATGATGGTCGGGCCTGCATCGAAGGTAAAGCCGTCTTGTTTGAAAACAGAGGCACGGCCCCCAGCGGCTTCGAGTTTTTCAAGAACCTGAACCTGGTAGCCCTTTGCACTCAGACGTATGGCAGCGGCTAGACCTCCAAAGCCGCTTCCAATCACCAAAGCCATCGGTTTGGTTTGGTTGCCAGCCGCAAGATCCAAGGCAAATAAATCACGCTGCGTGATGGCGTTCATAACATTGCCTTAGACAGAACTCACCGAGGTTCTAGACATTGCCCAACCCCATATACGTTGCAAGGGCAGAGGAAAAAGCATCAACGCATGTTCCACAATGGCCAGTGCCAATAAGCTTGCCAACAAAACCCATGCAGTTGTCATTTCGACAGTGCCAGCTTGCGCCTGCCAAACCAACCAAGCCCATGTTCCAACGGACAAGCTGACTGAAATCACAAACCACCAAGTCAATCGACGACGCCGAAAATACGAGGCCAGATAAGTCAAGTGAGCGGGCAGATAAGCCGCACCGTTCTCTGTGACACCAAAAAATAAATTCAACTTGGCACTCACCCGCATACACCATAACAAGGCAAAGGTACACAGCGCAATATGGTTAGGGTTATCCAATTGCATGGCGCATAAAAATCCAAAATTCAATATCAAAGCGAATTCGTGGTGCAAGACGACCATCAAGGACTGGCTAAAGCGCTTGGCGCCCGTAGCACCTTCATCCATCGCTATTTTTCGTGGGCCCGTGATGGTGCCGGTTAAAAAAGCCAACTCATGCCAGCCCCACATCACGATCACCGAGCCAAATCCAAGGTAAGCATTGAAGTCACTCACGCTCTTCATGCTGGTTGAAACACCCCAAAAACTTAGGCCCAATAAAAAAGTCCATGCGAGCATGCTCCAGCGAAAACTAGCTGGGGGGAGTCGGTCTAGCCACAAAATAACGCCCGTGCCAATCCACCAGCAAAACACTGCGTAAAGAACGGCAAAAGTGATTTCATTCACCATGAGGGTTGCATTCGAATATTGGCGGGCAATTCATGTTCGAGGGTATCCATCATGAACAAGCGACCAAAGGTCCACAAGGCTTGCACCGCACAAACACCTTGGGTGAATAGACCAGAAATACCGCCTCTTGATTTGGCGTCATCGTTGGCTTTTGAAATCTCAAACAAGCGCTTCAAGCCGGCCCTGAATTTTGGGTTGTCAGTATCCAAGGACAAAGGAAATACCTGTTTAGAAATTTCGGTCGTGATCCTAAACACGGTGTAGTCGTATTCATCGGTGTCTAAGCCCATCGCCTCATGCAACATAGGGCGTGTGTGGTCTCTCACATACATGGTGGCGTAGACAGCCAATAGGAAAAACTTGATCCATAAGCGATTGCCACCACGAAGCAAGTGTGGGTTCGCGCGCATGATCAATGCAAAAGACTCTCCGTGGCGAAACTCGTCGTTGCACCATCTCTCAAACCATCGAAAGATGGGATGAAAACGTTTGTCTGGATGTTTCTCTAATTGCCTAAAAATGGTGATGTAGCGCGCGTAACCAATTTTTTCTGACAGATAGGTTGCGTAAAAAATATATTTAGGTTTGAAGTAGGTGTAGGCCTTGGTGCGTTTGAGGTCGCCAAGATCAATCCCAAGACCAAAATCGCGTAAAGACTGATTGATGAACCCAGCATGGCGCGATTCGTCTCGCGCCATATACGTCATCAATTGTTTGATATCTGGGTTATTGATGTTTTTGCGAATTTCGTTGTACAAAATACAGCCAGAAAACTCAGAAGTCAAAGAGCTCACTAAGAAATCTAAAAACTCTTGCCGCATTTCGGGCGAGAGTTGCGGCATCAAGGTTGCTACCTCATCCGCAAATTGGGCATCCCGCTGAAAGTGGTCGTGGTTGTTGTCGCCTTCATACTCTTTCATCATTTGATCCCATTCATGGCGAACAGGCGAAACATCAATGCGGTCCATGGCATCAAAGTCAGTCGTATAGAAACGAGGATTCAACATCGAGCTTTGCACTGCTTTGGCATTCGCATCGCTTGCTGTTTCAATCGGGGTGATGACGGTTGACATAGTCTTCTCCTGTGTATTTATTGCAACTGGCGGTAAACCATTGCATTGCTAGGCCCAAACGAAGCGAGGTGAATGGATTCACCTGTGGCAGGGTCGCGTAAAACCATTTGTCCATCTGCGTGGCCGCTGAGTTCAAAAGCTACTTCGGGGCTGATCGATCTTTTCTTGCGCTCTCTAGCGAGTGCGCGCAATGTCCCACGCAAAAATCCTTGCTCGCCTTCAAAGCTGGCAATTTTTTGCGAGGTGGTGTCAAAAACCAAAATTTCTCCATGCTCACCATCGGCAAAGCGCAGGTCTTTTTTCCAGACAACAGGTGCATCGGGCTGACGCACTTCTAAACCAGCTTGTCTTGCGGCATAAATGCCAAGCAACAGCAATGCAAGGCCAAATAAAACCACCCGCACCATCATTGGGATGGCGGTTGAATTGGGGGTTGCAGGGTGTTGCGTTTGCATGATCAAGCGTGGCTCAAGCTCGGTGAGGTGCCTTCTTGCGTATCACTAGACACAGAGACCAATTGCTCAGTTGGACACTCTTGACGCCAAGCATGCAAGATCATTTGCCCGACTTGTTCTGCATTCTCGATGCAACGCAGCGTGGGTTGGGGTGAATGGATGCGCCATGCGCGAACATGAGGCCAAAGATTTAACCAACCGATGGGGCTGTCTGACGAAATTCCAATGGCGATATTGCCGATTTGATTTTTAAGTGCCATCAAGTCACAAGACACTATTTTTTTCAAAGGCAAATTGAAAGTCAGTGATAGCACAATTCCAATGCGCATCACTATGCGTCGGTTTGTCAAGGTGTAAATCGTCGCTTGACCCGAGAGATATGCACTCCATGCCAACAAGCCTAAAGCAAGCGACGCCAACAAAACACTGGTACCAATTTGTTTGACGATATCCAATGCAGCGGTATCACCCTCTAGCAAATGTGCCAGTTGCAAACCCACCATCACCGCAAAGTAGAGCAAGATTTTGCGGATATGAAAGGCATCCACTGCCAGTTGTTTCCAGTTGGGTTGCCCTTGCCAAATTACATATTCGTTGCGAGGCAATCTCTCGGGTAAGCCCAAGGCTGCCTCGAACTCATGTTCATGATGTGCCTTCATACGATGGGTTCCTGGCGATTTGGCTCGGCATATAAAAGCCCAGCGCCAAAGTAAGCCATGATCTTTTCTTCTTCGAGCATGGTCACTTGATCTGGTGACTTCGTCGCAGGCACATTGGCAAACTGGTGCGACATCAGCGCATGCACTTCGATAGCGTCCTCGTGAATGCGCGCAAAGTTGATGGGAATCAAAATGTTTTTATCAGACCCAGCGACCGTCATCTCGATATAGCGAAAAATCATTTCAGAGCGATCCACCCAAAAATCTCGCACGATGCCCGCAGCTTGGTCATCGTCTCCATAAACGGTGTGACCACGTGAGTCAGTGTCTTTTGATGCAATGCCGTGATCGGTCGCTACGCGTAACGGAACGATCTTGACTTCGCCTTCAAGGGTCATTTCTGGTACATCAGCTCGATTGGCCCATGCGCCTGGCCCAAGCCCCGCAAGCAGTGGATCACCCACAGGCTCAAGCGGTGCGCCATTCCATGGATGGGAAGGTTTGCCTTGATACTGTCCGTCTTGTCGATTGAAGTCAGGACTCATGACCTCTTCGCCATTTGGTAATTTGTATACCTTGGGCGTTGGTATGGGGGGCCATCCATCCATCTTGGGACCGTTTTCACGACCGCTGTCCATTGGATATCCCTCGCGGTGGTTCTCCCGCAAGAGGTAGTAAATCAGGCCAGCAAAAAATGCCCAAAATACATAGAGGACGAGCTGCGCAACGTCAACATATTGGGTGATTGCACCAGTTTCCATGGTCATTTCTCCATTTAAAAATGAGTTGCGATCAACTCGGGAACTCTGCCAAACCAAAAGCGGTTCTTGGGGGTTTTACGACAGCATGCTGGCTGTTGCGAACCAAAGGTCCAAGTGCAATCAGCACAACAAATAACAAATACAACTCGACGTGGTAGACAAAGCTGTACGCAGTAGCGGGTGACATCAAGCTGCTACCAAGCGCACCACTATTGGCAAGAATGGCGATCGTGTCGCGTAAAAAACCGCCACCAGCCATGGCCAGTCCTGATGCCAAAGCTTGTACAGCGCCCCACGCACCTAGCACCATGCCTGTGAACTGATCATGTTTGAAAGACATGGCAGTGACCAACATGCCGACAGAAAACAGTCCGCCAGAAAATCCAATCAGAAAAGTTCCTGCCCTGAACAGGTTGGGAGAATCCAATGGCGCAGAAAAAATCACAAAAGCAAACGCTGGCAATCCCAAGACCACCCCAGCACTCGCCACACGACAGGCGTCTACGCCACGTCCTAACCACTGTGAAGCGAAGAAAAATGCAAGTAAAGAACCACCAGCACTCAATGCTGTCAGCGCACTGGTCATGCTGACATCAAACCCTAGTACCTCCGCACCAAATGGCTCCAAGATGATGTCTTGCATGCTAAAAGCCGCAGTGCCAATCGCCACCGTCCATAAAAAGCGCCGCATGCTAGCTTGTGCCATCAACTTTCGCCAATTCTGCTGAAACCCTTGCTCTTCACGCGGTCCGCGTTTGGTCGAGCGAGCCTCTTGTTTCCACAATGACATCAGGTTAAAGACCACCACGACTACGGCAGACCCTTGGATCACTTGAATCAAATGGGTCGGTGTGAAGTCACTTAAAAATATGCCGTACAAAATACTGCTACCAATCATTCCAATCAGCAACATGCTGTAGAGCAAAGCAACTACGCGCGGTCTTTTTTCATCCGTGGAGAGATCGCTGGCCAAAGCCAAACCTGCAGTCTGCGTGACTTGCATACCAAAGCCGACCAACACAAATGCCAACGTCACACCCAATTGGCCTAGCCACTCGGTATTGGGGGGTGGATCTGACAAAAGTAACAGCGCAAAAGGCATGATGGCCAGTCCACCAAACAGTAACAAGGTACCCATCCATAAATAAGGAATGCGCTTTAAACCCAAGGCAGAAGGGTGTGTATCACTGCGATAACCAATCAATGCCCTCAAAGGCGCAAACACCAATGGAATTGCAAAAGCCAAGGCAACCCACCAAGCTGGCATACCCAACTCCACAATCATCACGCGATTCAAAGTGCCTACGAGCAACGATGTGGTCATGCCAATGACTGCTTGAAAGAGCGATAAGCGCAAGAGTTTGCCGATCGGAAGCTCATGCGATGCGGCATCTGCAAAGGGCACAAACCGCAAGCTTTGTGACTTGAGATGGGACATGAGGGCTTGAGACCACATCATTTTTTCACCCACTCCCAAGCTTGTGATTTGTAAAAACCACGGCTGATTCGTTGCGTTCTGGCGGCTTGCCAAGATCCGAGTTCAGGAATGGCAGTTATGCCTTCAAACAAATCGGATTGCAAAACTGGTTCTAACGAAGGCGAGCGGTCACTACGAGGAAACAACCTTCCAATGCTGTGCATCGCCGCGAGGATTGGCGTGCGAGGTGCAAAGGTGAAGATGATGGCTTTGCGGGTACGCAGCGTCAGACCGTAGATGGCTTGGACAATGTCATGGGTGTCGTAGTGGATCAACGAATCCATGGCCACCACATAGTCGAAGTGCCCCATATTCGGATCGAGCATGTCGCCTGCTAAAAATTCAATGCTGCCTGGTCCATTTTGAAATTCATGGACGCTACGCTCGCGCGCCAATTGCACCAAGGTGGGAGATAAATCAATCGCTACCACCTGTGCACCGCGACGCATGGCTTCCATCGCAAGTGCACCTGTGCCGCATCCAGCATCTAGCAAACGTATGCCACGCATGTCTTCTGGTAACCACGAGAGCAGCGTGGCTCGCATCTGATCGCGGCCTTCTCGAACGGTTCGACGAATACGCCCAACAGGGGCGTTGGAGGTCAATACCTCCCACGCTTTGGCCGCAGTGCGGTCAAAGTAGTGTTCTATTTGTTCGCGACGTTCGAGATAGCTGGAATGTTCCATCAATCAAACCCGAGTAAGTCAAAAATATCGCGGTCTTTCATGGGGACTGCAGGTAGAGGATCACTGCCAAGCCACAACGAGGCGGCCAAACGCATGTACTCGTCTTGAACCGCTTTGACAGCAGGTGTGGCCTCGAGCTCAAACAAAGTCGATTTCGTGAGACGACTGCGGCGAATTTCATCGAGCATGGGAAAGTGCGCCATGGTTTTAAGACCTGTTGCCGCATTGAACTTATCGATTTGGTCGGTTGCATCACTGCGATTGGCAATCACACCGCCTAAGCGCACGTTGTAGTTCTTAGACTTCGCTCCAATCGCTTGCACAATTCGATTCATTGCAAAGATCGAATCAAAGTCATTGGCCGTCACGATCAAAGCACGATCAGCGTGTTGCAAGGGAGCGGCAAAACCACCGCACACCACATCACCCAACACATCAAAAATCACCACATC
>CAYFLF010000072.1:0-8421 GCA_964343725.1 uncultured Bordetella sp. | reverse complement strand
TGGCCCACGTGTGGACAGAGCCACAAGCCAGAGCATTTACGGTATTTGTTTTTCTATCGATGTTGGCTTACAGCTCACAAGATTTGGTGTTAGAGCCATTTGCTGGAGCCTTGTTTGGGCTCTCGCCAGGCGAGACAACCCAGTTGTCGGGTCTGCACCATTCAGCGGTGTTGTGTGGCATGTTGGCCGTTGCGTTAGCAGGCAGTGCGCGTGTGGCAGGACGTTTGGGTTCGATACAAGCTTGGATGGTTGGCGGCTGCTTGTTATCGGGTGTCGCCATGTTGGGTTTGTGCATTGCAGGTGCAATGGGCCCACCTTGGCCACTCAAGCCCAATGTATTTTTATTGGGTGTTGCCAACGGTAGTTTTTCGATTGCGGCCATCGCCACGATGATGCGCCTTGCCACTCAGGGCGGAGAAGAGCGCGCTGGCACGCGCATGGGTCTTTGGGGTGCAGCGCAAGCCATTGCGTTTGGTCTGGGTGGGTTACTCGGTACAGCAGCTAGTGATATCGCCCATTACTTTTTGAGTGCACAGGGTGCTGCGTATTCCTGTGTTTTTGGTTTTGAGACAGTGATGTTTGTGATGTCAGCGGTTTGTGCAGTCTGGGTCGGTCAATATGACCAAAAGAGCGTATCCATGCGCCAGTCCCCCAAATTAGTAAGCCTCGCTAAGGATTTAAGCCATGAATACTGAAACATACGACGTGATCGTGATTGGAGGTGGTCCATCTGGTGCAACTGCCGCAGACGATTTGGCGAGCAAGGGATGGAATGTGTTGCTATTGGACCGTCAAGGTCGAACCAAACCATGCGGTGGCGCTATACCGCCACGCTTGATCAAAGACTTTGCGATTCCTGATCATTTGTTGGTGGCCAAAGCGCGTTGCGCGCGCATGATTTCACCCAAAGACAACAAGGTGGATATTCCGATTGAAAACGGTTTTGTGGGCATGGTCAATCGCGATGCCTTTGATGAGTGGTTGCGTGAGAGAGCGCGCACGCATGGTGCAAAACGCATGCGTGGATCTTTTGACAAGTTAACCCGTGACGATGATGGCGTGGCGCGTATCCATATTGCTACCCAATCTGCGGCGCATGCTGGCGCTCCTTCGCCTCGACCTGAGACAACCAGTATGCGTGCGCGTTTTGTCGTGGGTGCAGATGGTGCTAAATCTGAAGTGGCGCGTCACCACATTGAAGGCGCAGATCGAACCAAGTATGTGTTTGCTTATCACGAGATTGTGAAAGCGCCACAAGCACAAGCGGACTACGATCCAGATCGTTGTGATGTCTATTACCGCGGAACACTGTCGCCTGATTTTTATGGCTGGGTATTTCCGCACGGGGACACCATGAGCATTGGTACTGGCAGTGCAGACAAAGGGTTTTCGTTGCGCGGTGCTGTGGGTCTTTTGCGCGAAACAGCAGGATTACACACCACAGAAACACTCCGCCGTGAAGGGGCGCCAATTCCGATGAAGCCGCTTCCGAAATGGGATAACGGCAAAGACATCATCTTGGCAGGCGATGCCGCTGGTGTTGTGGCCCCTGCTTCTGGGGAAGGCATTTATTACGCGATGGCGTGTGGTCGCATGGCAGCTGATTGCGTTCACGAAGCCTTACAAACTGGTGATGCTACGTGTTTAAAGAAGGCGCGTAAAACATTTATGAAGCAACATGGCACTGTTTTTTGGGTGCTGGGCATCATGCAATATTTTTGGTATTCAAGTGACCGACGCCGAGAAAAATTTGTCACGATTTGCGAAGACAAAGATGTACAGCAACTGACGTTTGAGTCTTATATGAACAAGGTCTTGGTTCGCAAAAAACCCATGGCACACGTTCGTATCTTCTTTAAAGATTTAGCCCATCTATTTGGTTTGGCACCCAAAACATGAATTTGTCGAATCGGTGGATAGGTCTAGCCCTTGCATTTGCATGCAGCTTTGGTGTGGCGGGCATTGGCGGTGCCTTGACTGACTTAGGACCTTGGTACCAAGCCCTCAAGCAACCCGATTGGAAACCACCCGATGCCGCCTTTGGCTCGATATGGACCACCATCTTTAGCCTATGTGCGATCAGCGGATGGGGTGCATGGCAACTCTCCCAATATCGTTCAGAAAAGATTCGTATCGCAGTTTTATTTGCCATTAACGGCTTTTTGAATATTTTTTGGAGTTGGCTTTACTTCTACATGAAGCGCCCTGATTGGGCAATGACAGAACTTTACTTTTTATGGGCATCCATTGTGTTGCTTATCTTAGGACTTTGGCGTATTTCAAAGATGTCTAGTTTTATGCTGTTGCCTTATTTGGTATGGGTGACTGCAGCAGGTTTTCTGAACTTGGCGACCATCGAATTAAATGGTCCCTTCGTGTCTTAGTCAGAACGTTTATTGAGCCATTCCAAAATCTGCTGCGCGCAATACTGAGGCTTTTCTTCGTGTGCCAGATGGCCTAAGTCTGACAAGGGTTGCAATTGCGATTGGGAAATTTTTTGATGCGAAGACACTGCATGGCCAAATGGAATGGTGGAGTCGTTGACGCCAGCTTGAATCAAAACGCGCCCCTGTAGTTGAGAGAGTTGATCAGGGAGTTGACCTAAATTCCAGTGCGACATCATTTGCAGCACGCCCTTGAGATGAACCGGCGACTGCATCAAGATACGGTAGAAAAAAATATCTTCTTCGCTGAGTCGAGAGCCCGTACTAGCCAAAATTTTGTGAATCACCAGTTCTTTACTCAGGTGCTTGGCAAACAACCAAGCACTCATGGGATTGATAGCAATTAATTTGGCTGATACCGGAAACAGCCAATTAGCAAGCCCCGGTAATGGCAACCAAGCTGGATTCAAAGCGATGAGTGCTGGCGCTGGTAAGTTAGGGGTGTTCAGGAGTAGTTTGGCTGCAAAGCAAGCGCCAGCCGAATGCCCAATCACCACACTGGGCCAGATCCGCAAAGTGTCGAGCAATTCGCGTAACGACTTGGTCATGGCCTCAAAGTTGGCATTGGCTGCTTTTGGGACACTGGTAAATGCATGGCCAGGCGCGTCGACCGCAATCAATTTGTAATGCTGGGACAGGATTGGTGCCATGCCTCGCCAAGTATGGGTGGAGGAACCTAGTCCATGCAGCAAAAGCAATGGGGGACCTTCACCCCATATTTGTACATGCCAGCGTATGTTGGACGTGTGTATGAATTGGCTGTACTGGTGATTAGGCCACTGGTTTTTCAATGACTCCCACGGCATGGGTGGATACAGAGAGTCCAACATGATGGGTTTCGAATTTTTATGACGAATGCGCAAATTGCATCGCGTCTGCAAGTCGCTGCGATGCCACATAGGGCATTGCTAAATAACGTCCTTGCATCGCATTGGCTAGCTCTTGGGCATGGCCGGTTGGTTGCACGCTTGTATCAATCCACAAAGATGTGAAACCATGATTTGCCCACTGCTTGGCCCACTGCATTGCATCGGCTTGGGCTTGTGTGCGACCGCCAAGACCGTTGAGGGTAACGTTGGCTTTGCCATCACTGAGCATCACCAGCAAAGGGGTAATGCCCTGTCTTTGTAGTGCTTGCGCTTGTTCGGTGGCGTGTTGAAGTGCTAGTGCAATCGGTGTACCGCCTCCACCAGGTAATCCAGCGAGGGCTTTTTTTGCCCTGACCAATGAACGGGTGGCGGGTAATAAGGTTTGTGCTTGTGATCCACGAAAAGCAATCACACAAACGCTGTCCCTTCGCGCATAGGACTGTTGCAACAAAATTTCAACAGCACCCTTGGCCTCCGCTAATCGGGCCAATGCGGCTGAACCAGACGCATCCATCGCCACGATGATGCACGATGCGGCTTTGTGCGCAAAGCGTTGGATATGAAAATCTTCGCTTCGAATTGCAATTTTTTGTGCTGCATGTTTGGTGCGCAATTTTTGTTTTGGCGCAGCGGCTCGCAAAGTGGCCAGCACGTGAAGCCTTGCACCAGAAGTAGGGCGTCCTAATCTAGGTGACAAAGGTCGACCACGTTGGCGTGAGGTTTGCAATTGACCGCTGTTTCCGCTACTGGATTGGGGCTTTGCTTGAGAAGCACCCATCAGTAACTGATCCAATAACTTGGGCGGCAAACTGGCTAAGGCCGCTGCAAGTATGGTGTCTTCCAAGGTCTCAGGTTCAATGGACGTGGGTGGAGGTGAGTCGTCTTCACTAGAAGTTTGCTCTTGCGAAGGTTCATCTGGTGGTCTTGGCTCATCAGGTGCTGGCGAGTTATCCGTATCTGCGTTCGCGGGTACACGTGTCGCACGGGGTGATAGCACCATTTGCGCTGCGATCGTTAAATCTTCATCCTCTAACGATTCACGCCCATGCACTGCAGCATGCACACAAGCAAGACGCAGGGCCAACAATGGCGCACGAAGACTCTCTATACCGAGTGCAACAGACACTTCGCATAATGCGCGCATTTGCGCCTCTGTAGGCTGAATCCGTTGATATGAAGATTTAACTTCTTTTAGTTCGCTAAGAGAAAGAACTTCTAATTGTTCTTGGCTTTTAGCGACGTCCACCGCGTCTATATCAAGCCAAAAGGCAAGCCTTTCTTTGAGTTTGCTTGCTACACCTGGCTCGTCATCTTGGGATTCATCTAACGCCACCAAACCAAAACGACTAGGGTGGGTGTTGCCTAATGTCAGGGCGTGAACATGGCCTTGGTCATGGGCCTGTAGGAGCATTGCCAAAGTTTGAGCTGAAAGCTTGTCAGACATGGGCACTACAACTACGCCTTGATCAGCCTGCGCAAGCAAGCCCATTTGTTCGACTACATGACCTTGGGCTAAGGTGGCTGATAAATCAATGCCACCGAGCATGCGTTCTTGGTCAATATGGTGCGGCATACGCATCACGCGTAAACCAAGGGCTTGTAGTTGCTTCAACCATATTTGGCGCGCTGGGCTGTAGCCTGCCTTCAACCAAACACCGCCTAAACCGTAAGGATCTACTTGCAAAAGCAATAAAGCCATTTGCGCAAGATCCCAAGCATCACGCATCAGCCTAGGACCTCTTGTAAGCAACGTTGCACACGTTCATGTGATCCAGTGTCATCAAGTGGATTGCGGCGTAGACGATGGCGCAATGCCATGGGTGCAATCGTGCGTAAATGGGTCAGGTTTATTTTTTTAGTGCCACTCAAAGCTGCAAAAGCACGCGTGGCACGCATCAATGTGAGTTCTGCACGTAATCCATCTGTGCCCAATGCATGGCATACCTTGGCACAGGCGTGTAATAAATCGTCTGGCACTTCAAGCGTGGAAATCGATTTTTGGGCTTTGAGAATGCGTTGTCTGAGTTTGGTGTTCGCTTCACTCCACTGTGCTTTGAAGCCTTCAGGATCTCGATCAAACGCATCTCGACGTTTCACCACTTGCACCCGCACTTCAAGGTCTTGTGGGGTTCTCACCTCTACGCTCAAACCAAAACGGTCTAACAACTGTGGACGCAATTCACCTTCTTCAGGATTGCCACTGCCCACTAAAACAAATTTGGCTGGGTGGCGCACACTCAAGCCTTCGCGTTCCACCACGTTCTCGCCAGAGGCAGCGACGTCGATCAATAAATCGACCAAGTGGTCTTCGAGTAAGTTGACCTCATCTATATAGAGAAAGCCTCTATTGGCTTGGGCCAACAATCCCGGTGCAAATGACTTGACGCCTTGAGACAAGGCTTTTTCTAAGTCCAAGGCGCCAACCACTCGATCTTCAGTTGCGCCCAAAGGTAAATCTACGACGGGTACTGGACGCTTGATGGTTTTGACCTTGCCCTTTTCTTTTAGCTCTGCGCATACATCGCAAGCAAGACTAGAGTCTTTGGGCGAACAGCCATAAGGGCATGCTTGCACAACGTCGATAGTGGGTAATAAATCTGCCAGCGCTCTGACCGCTGTGGACTTTCCTGTTCCTCTGTCACCTAGTACCAAAACACCACCGACTGTTGGGTCTACTGCAACAATTTGAAGAGCCAACCCCATCTCTTCTTGCCCAACAATCGCCGCAAAAGGAAAGGTTTTTGCCATAAGCATTCCGAATTTCAAACGTTGAACATGTTCATGGATAAGACCTAAAATGTCAAGTTAAATTGACACTTTTGAGGGTAATCTCTAGTGATCATCAGCAGTCATGCTGTAGGTTGATGGGGGTCAAGTTGATTGTGTAGATAATCAAAAGGTATGAAGTCTTCTCCCAAATCGCTTTCGGGTTTGATTCCGTTTATCCGCCCGTATCGCATACAAGTGGTTTGTGCAGGTATTTTTTTAACGCTAGCGGCTGCCACCACATTGGCATTTCCATGGGCTTTACGCACCTTGATTGACCAAGGTCTGAGCGAGCAAGCCAGCCATGACGTATTGGCCACCAAATTTTTCGAACTGTTCTTAGTTGCAGCTGCCTTGGCTGTTTTTTCTGCAGCACGTTTTTACACGGTGAGTTGGCTTGGCGAAAAAATCACTGCGGATGTCAAAAACACAGTCTATGCACATGTTTTGAAGCAAAGTCCCACTTTCTTTGAAACTACCCAATCAGGCGAGGTGCTCTCGCGTTTGACCAGCGACACCACCTTGGTGCAAACCGTGGTGGGTTCTTCTTTGTCCATGGGCCTTCGCAATATGGTGATGGGTATTGGCGCAATGATCATGTTGGTCTGGACCAATCCGTTGTTGATGTTGCAAGTGATTGGCGTGTTGGTGCTGGTTGTTTTTCCCAGTGTTTACTTGGGACGCAGGGTGCGTCGTTTGTCGCGCGCTAGTCAAGACCGGGTGGCAGATTCCAGCGCTATTGCGTCTGAAGTGCTCAATGCCATTCCGGTGGTGCAAAGTTACACCGCTGAAACGCGCGAAGCGAAGCGTTTTATGAGTTCTACTGCGCAAGCTTTAGGCACCGCGTTACGCCGAATTCGCGCACGTTCTATTTTGGTGGGGTTCATCATCATGACCTCGAGCGCTGCATTGCTATGGGGTTTGTATTTGGGAACCTTATCTGTGCGAGATGGAACCACAACTGCAGGCCAATTGGGGCAGACGGTGGTGTACGTGATTTTGTTAGCTAGTGCTTTTGCAGTGCTCGGTGAAGTGTATGGGGACATATTGCGCGCAGCTGGTGCAACCGAACGTTTGATGGAATTGCTGCATAGCCAATCGGATGTGCAATCGCCTGAACATCCTCAAAGCGCACCCTGGCCAGAAAAAGGTTCGCGCTTGGTTTTGCGTGATGTGAATTTCCATTACCCTTCACGGCCTGCACAGTTAGCGTTGAATGGACTCACTGGAGAAGTGCATGCTGGTCAAACAGTGGCCATCGTGGGCCCAAGCGGTGCCGGTAAAACAACATTGTTTGCCTTACTCATGCGTTTTCATGCGCCGCAAAGCGGTGATGTGCTGCTCGATGGTGTCGCAGTCGACCAGCTTGCTTTAAATGATCTGCGTCATCGCATAGGCGTGGTGCCACAAGAGGCTGTCGTGTTTTCTGGCACGGTGATGGAGAACATCCGCTACGGCAAACCAGAAGCAAGTGACCAAGAAGTGCAAGCGGCCGCTGAGGCTGCGTTTGCAAAAGAGTTCATTGCCGATTTACCCCAAGGGTACGAGACATATTTAGGAGACCGCGGTGTGCGTTTATCTGGTGGACAGCGTCAACGCATTGCCATCGCCCGCGCCATTTTGAAAAACCCACCCTTGTTGCTATTGGATGAAGCAACTAGCGCGTTAGATGCGCACAGCGAACGTATGGTGCAAGCTGCATTGGAAAAAGCCATGCAAGGGCGAACCACCTTGGTCATCGCACATCGCTTGGCTACGGTGCAACGCGCAGACTGCATTTGGGTGCTAGACAAAGGCAAATTGGTTGAGCAGGGTACGCACCAAGAATTGATTGCGCGCGCGGGTTTATACGCGAGCTTGGCTGCTTTGCAGTTTGCTTGATTTTTGTTTGCTCAATTGCATCAAACAACTGCGTGTAGTTTTAAAAATTACGAGAATAAAAATTCCAAAAGCCGAGGCAAATGAAGTTCAAAATCGCTCACCCCGTGATCTGACCCTTCTAATAGCAACTGCGGGCAGTTCGGATAGCGCGCCGTCATTTCTTGCCAATCCAAAACCTCATCACCTTTCGCGATCAAAGCAAACACTTTTTGTGGATCTTTGAATTCATCCACATAGAGATTGCGTAGTTCTTCAATATATGCTGGTGCAAAGTAAATGCGCTCATTCGGATCGTGCCAAACGCTGTGCTCACCAATATATTTGGCCAAATCCCGAGCTGGATCAATTGCTGGGTTGATCAAGATGGCCTTGCAGTTGTATTGATGCGCTAGCCAAGTTGCATAAAACCCGCCTAGAGATGAGCCAATGACTGCCATAGTCTCTTTTGGCCATTCTGCTGT
>CAYFLF010000071.1:0-8422 GCA_964343725.1 uncultured Bordetella sp. | reverse complement strand
CAGCAAGGTGACTTAAAAACAGTGCCACAGTCGCGTTTTCGTTAAAGGCTAACCCTCTCTTTATTAGCCTACTAAATCCACTAATTTCACTAATTCCGCTGATCCCTCTAAAGCCCGCATAAGCGGGCTTTTTTATGGCGATTGAATAGATTGCAAAACTTCTTGTGTGTGCTCGCCTAAGCGCGGTGCGGGTCGCCAAACGCCTGTGGGCGTGTTGCTCATGCGCACTGGGGGACGCAGTTGGCGTAACTTGCCTTCATACGGGTGCTCGATGTCGAGCCATGCTTGGGTCGCAGCCAAATGCGGGTCGGTGAGCAAATCGTCTAACTTCATCATCGGCATCACGGGAATATCGTGCGTCGTCAAGTCTTGCATCCATTGCGCACTGGTGCGTTCACGCATATGGCTAGCGACAAAAGCATACAAAGCGTCGATGTGTGCCAGCCTTTGCACCTGCGTGCCAAAGCGCGGGTCGGTGTCAAACAGTCCGGCTTGGCCAATCAGTTGCAAAAATGATTTCCAATGCGCGTCGTTGTACATCAGGGCACAGATGTAGCCGTCTTGGGTGGGATAGGGCTTGCGGTTGGCCGACAGCATGCGTGCATGGCCCATAGCTGCGATGGGCGGTTGCCAAGTTTCTCCGCCCAAATGCTCGCCCAGTACAAATTGCAACAGGCATTCGAACATCGGAACTTCGACATGCTGGCCCAAGCCTGTGCGGTAACGCGCGATCACGGCGGCCAATACGGCGTGCACCATATGGAGCCCGGTCACACGGTCGGCAAAGGTGGCGGGTACATACCGAGGCTCCGCACTCCCGCTTTGCGCCATGAGCCAAGGCACACCAGCCGCGCCTTGAATCAAATCGTCATAAGCTGGCCAGTCAGAATACGGTCCGCCCTCGCTGTAGCCATACGCTCCGCACACAACCAATTGGGGATTGATGGCATGCAGGGTGTCAAAGGACAAGCCCAAACGCGCCATCGATGCGGGGCGAATGTTGTAGGTCAATACATCCGCGGTTTTGCACAAAGCCAGCAATTGCGCGCGTTGTGCATCTTGGCGTAGGTCAAGCACAACAGAGCGTTTGTTGCGGTTGGCATTGATGAAGATATGCCCCATGCCTTCGTGCTTCATGGGCCCCGCATGGCGCATGATGTCTCCGCCTGGGGGCTCTATCTTGATGACGTCAGCGCCGTAGTCGCCCAAAATTTGGGTCGCATAAGGGCCCAAGACTACGCCCGTGAGGTCGATGACGCGCAAGCCGGCCAGCGCGCCCTCGGATGACCCCGATAAAGGGGAGTTGGGATTCACTGTTTATTCAGGCGTGATACCTGCAGCCTTGACCCATCCCCCCCATTTTTTAATTTCGGCTTCGATGGTTTTGGCTAGGGTGGCGGAATCTTCCACGTCAAGGTCTATGCCAACGCCTTGAATTTTTTCGCGCACCTCCGGTTTAGCCAGTACTGCCAAAAAGGTTGCCGTTGCCTTTTTCTGGACATCCGCTGGAAGACCAGCGGGCGCCATCAAACCAAACCATGCGCTGACGTTGTAGTCTTTGACCGAATCACCAATCGGTGGAACGTTGGGTGCTTTACCGGCACGCTTGCGTGTGGTGACACCCAAGCCACGCATACGTCCACCGTTCATTTGTGACACTGCATTGCCAACGTCTGCGAAGGCAAATTGCAATTGACCACCCAGTAAGTCCGTCATCGCAGGTGGAATGCCTTTGTAGGGCACGCTCACGGTTTGCAAACCCGCTAGTTCGCACAACATCGCGGCGGAAACCAAGGAGCCCGATGAACCATGGCCATAGGCCAATTTGCCTGGGTTGGCCTTGGCGTAGCTGATGAACTCTTTCATGTCTTTGGCTGGAAAGTCTGTGTTCACCATCAAGATAAATCCAGTCTCGCCTATCTTGCCAATGGGGGTGAAGTCTTTGACGGGGTCATAAGAGAGTTTGCGGTAGAGGTGCACATTGGCCGCTTGGGTGGTACTGGTGGTTACCAAAAATGTGTAGCCGTCGGCAGGCGATGCTTTAACGGCCTCAGCACCCAAGATGCCGTTGGCTCCAGCTTTGTTTTCAATGGTGATCGATTGTCCCAAGGCCTCACCCATGGCTTGCGCCAAGATGCGACCAACGTTGTCGGTGGCGCTACCCGCTGGAAAGGGAACAATAAATTTGATGGGTTTGTTGGGGTAGTTTTGAGCCATTGCCCCTGGCGAAGCGAGCAAGGCCATGAGGCCTAGTGCCAGCACTTGATGAAAAATACGTGAAATATTCATATCTTGCTTCCTCTACTTGTTAATCGCTTGTGGCGTATCGCTGAACCACATCAATATACGCTTGGCCATCGGGCGGTCGTCCGCTGCGTTGGCTCTCCCAAATCATCTGCCCTAGAGCTTCCATGGTTTCGTGGTGGGCCTTGTGCAAGGAATCACGTTTGGCAGCCAAGAGTTCTACCGCTTGCCGAATGCCACGGGGTTGGTCAATCGAGCATTGTTCGCTGACGGATAAGTGCATGGACAAATGCAAGAACGGGTTGGTCTTGCCGTCTTCCACGTCGTACATCTTGGCGAGTGCCGCCGCTTCATTGGCGAAGTCGGCGTGGTATTCAGGGTGTTCGGCGACCCATTGGCTGGCCAAAGTTTCTAGCGCGTCCATGGGTTGTGCGGTTTGCCATTTGGCATAGACCGCACAAAAGAATTTACGCACATCGGCTTGGCTGGGTTGGAACATGCTGGGTATTTTCGCCCAGCCTCATTCAGCTCCACTTGGCCTTAATAAGCCTCACCAAGCCTCACTCAGACCACTTCGTCGCGAATGGTGTTGCGCAAAATGCCGATGGCGTCGACTTCAATCTCCACCACATCGCCGGGCTTCATGAACACTTGCGGGTTGCGTTTGTTGCCAACGCCGCCAGGTGTGCCTGTCACGATCACATCGCCCGCTTGCAAAGGAATGAAGGTCGAAATGTAGGCAATTTGGCGCGGAATGCTGTGGATCATCATGTCGGTGGTGGCGCGTTGCATTTCTTGGCCGTTGAGGCGTGTCACCAAACTCATTCTTTGATTGGGTTGGATTTCGTCTGCCGTCACCATCCAAGGACCAAAGCCGCCGGTATGCCAAAAGTTCTTGCCTGCCGTCCACTGCGTGGTGCTGACTTGCCAGTCGCGGATCGACCCGTCGTTGTAGCAGGCGTAGCCAAAGATGTGTTTCCAAGCATCGGCCTCGGCGATGCGACGTCCGCCTTCGCCAATCACGATGGCGATTTCACCTTCGTAATCGAGGCGGTGTGATTCGGGCGGACGCACGATGTCTTGGCCGTGGCCCACTTGCGAATCAGGCATACGCACGAACAGGGCGGGGTTTTCTGTCAACTCACGGCCGGTTTCACGCACATGCTCGCCGTAGTTCAAGCCCACGCAAATGATTTTGTTGGGGTTGGGGATGACGGGCAGCAAATGCAAGTCGGCGTAGTTCAAATCAGGCTGGTGTTGTTGCAAGGCTTTGGCCGCATCGGCTTGCAGCTTCTTAGCGATCAGCGTTTTGAGGTCTGGTGCTTGCGCTCCCAAAATGGGGGAGAGGTTGAGGACCTTGTCACCCTGCACGATGCCGTATTGGGCGGTGTTGTGGAGCAAGAAGCTGATCAGTTTCACGGGAAATATCCTTTCAAGATGGCGGGGGTGGGTTTAAGAGACACGGGCTGAAATGTCACGCGCCGCGCGCATCACCAATTCAGCCATTTTGGGAAGGTCGATAACCGCCATGCGTTTCACAGGGGCTACCAGCGACAAGGCGCCGAGCACACTGCCATCGGCTTTTTGCAGCACGGCTGCTAAGGCGGCGAGGTGCGTTTCGAGCTCTCCATTGGAATAGTAGTAACCCGTTTTGCGAATGGCGCTGTAGTACTTGCGAAACTCTGCCCACTCGCTTGGCAAACCCGCTTGCGCAATGTCAGCCGTGTGCTGGTCAAATAATTTGTGCAACGCATGGGGTGCCAAATGCGCCAACATCACTTTGGGGGCGCCCCCTAAAAACAAGGGTCGGGGACGACCCCGACCGTAATGCAGCTCAGCGGGGTTGGAGCTGTATTCGCGGTGGGTGTCGATCACTTGGTTGCCGTAAAGACCTGTGAGCACGCAATCAAAACCGGTTTTCTCAACCAACTCTTGCATGAAGGTGATGGCGTGTTGCAACACGGGGTCGCTCACACGCATAAAGTGGTCCAGCGTGATGATGCGTGGGCCTAGTCTGAATTGCGACTCGGCCGAACGCTGTAACAAACCCGCGTCCGCCAGCAATTTGACATAGCGGTAGCTGGTGGGGACCGATACATCCAAAGCCTGTGCGATGGCTTCGGCAGACCAGATGGGGTGGGTATCTGTAAACAAGTCGAGCACGCTCAACATCCGCGAAAGGCTAGAGATCGACTTGTCGCTCATGCCCAATGGAACCATTGCTGGCTAAGCGCATCGAGTTGTGCGCTGGTGTTCGCCATGCCCAAGATGTAACGGTCTGGACGCACCACCACGGCTTGCACCTGGTGCTGGTCTAACCACGCACGCAAACCCAAGTCTTGCGCGGGTTGGCTGACCACCTGCCATTGCTGCCATTGCGCGCGCGTTTGTGGCGACACCTGTTGCAATAGCTCGGGGAGTGCGATGACTGCAAAGTGGTTGCCAATGACCTCGTCGAGTAATTGGCCGTTGTCGAGTTGCGGTTGGGGAAAGGTTTGCCCCACTGGAGCAGGCCCCTCAGCGACCATGCCGTCTCCCAAAACCGGTGCGGGAAATTGGAATATCTCGGGCTGGCCTTGGCGAAATTTGGCGTCGCGTGCTTGGGCGGCTTTTGGGTCGGTGGTTTGGATGATGTCGCCTAAGCGCACTGCCAATTCGATGAAAGCTTGCACATGCGGTGCGCGTTCAGATTCGTAGGTGTCCAACAAATCGTCGTTTGCAACACCTGTCAAAACCGCGTGGAGCTTCCAAGCCAGATTCGATGCATCGCGCAGGGCGGCACACATCCCTTGGCCCAAAAACGGGGGAGTTTGGTGGGCGGCGTCGCCAGCGAGCATCAAGCGCCCAGCGCGCCAGCCTTGGGCAATGACCGAGTGGAAGGTGTAGATGGCAGCGCGCTCAATCTCGGCAGTCTCGGGTTGTACCCAGCGTTGCACGAGCGACCAGAGCGTGTCGGGTTTGACCATGTCTGCAGGGTCGTCGTCCGGTAGCAACATGATTTCCCAGCGTCGGCGGTTTCCGGTGACATTGCAATACGTCATCGGTCTAGCGGGGTCGCAATGTTGCACCGTGTGGTCGGGCAGTGGCGGTGCGTTGTCTTTGAGGCGTGCGTCAAATACCAACCAAGCTTGGTGCAAGCCAAGGTCTTGCATGGAGGAACCCAAGATTTTGCGCACCAAAGAGCGTGCGCCATCACAGCCGACCACATAGCGGGCTTTGATGTCGTAAGTGCGGTTGCTCTGGGTGTCTTCTACCTGCAGGCAAGCGTGGTCTGGATGTTGTTGGATGTCGAGCACGTTGTGTTGCAAGCAAACACGCACATTCGCAAATCGCCCAACGCCTTCGCGCAACACCTGTTCAAGTTCGGGCTGGTGGAAGTAATAGTTGCTGGCGCAGCCGTGGGGCCCCGTCGCGGTGGTGCCGCCCCGTATCAACAAAGTCTCGCCTTCGGCGTTGACGAAATGCATGCCTTTGAGGCCTGCGCGTGAAATGCCTTCTACCTCGCGGCGCAAACCAATCGACTGAAAAATACGCATCACTTCGCCATCAAAGTGGATGGCGCGGGGCAGGGGGTAAATCGCGGATTCTTTTTCGAGTACCACCACGCTCAGGCCAGTTTGACCCAGCAAATTTGCCAAAGTCGCACCCGCTGGCCCAAAGCCAATGATGGCGACGTCGACTAGACGCTCACTCATTGCGTGACGTACCCCATACGCTTGGCCATCTCCGCCTGCCATTGTTCGCGCGGTTGGTATTTGGGTCGGCTTTTGGCAATGCGGTGGGCGTGGTCCATGATGGCGTCGTCGCTTTGGGTGAGGTCGATCGGTTCACGCAAAGGTTGCTCGCAGTACCACGGGGTGTCCAAAAACACTTCGATGCGGTTGCCTTCGGGGTCGCGGAAATAAATGGAAATGGCGTTGCCGTGGGTGGCGCATTGCATGTCGTGCACGCCCTCCGTCGCCAAGGCGCTGGTGTGTACGTATTTCAGCGTGGCGAGGTTTTGCACCCGAAACGACAACTGGTTGATCACATTGAAGGCCAAATCGCTGGGTCTGCCAGAGGCCAAAACGAGTTGGTGGTGCTCGCTCGGGTCGCGGCTGAGAAAGATCAGTTTCACCACGCCTAAGTCACCGCGGTCTGTTTCGACAAAGCCCAAGACGTCTTTGTAGAACTGGCCCATGGCTTCGAGGTTTTGGACATAAAAGCCCATGTGACTGAGTACCAAATCGTTTTGACGGCCTAGCGGGTGGTTGGACGGCATGAGGGTGTCTCCTATGCTAAAAAATACAATTAATTATCGTAATATGACAATTATGAATTATTATCAGCCTGTTTTTAACAGAAATATCTGGAAATTTTCACTTAAAGATTTTCAAACTAATTCAAACAACCAGTCCATACCCAAAAAGGAGACCCCATGCAATTTCTACCCCGCCGCTCGTTGATTTCCACCTTGGCTTTGTGCGCTCTAGGTGCATGGAGCGCTTTTAGCGCCATGGCGCAGGACTACCCCAACAAACCCATTCGCATCATTGCGCCGTTCCCCACGGGCACGGGCCCTGACGCCAATACCCGTGAAATTGCGCAAGAACTCACCAAGGTGTTTGGCCAAACCGTGGTGGTAGAAAACCGCCCTGGCGCATCCAACATGATCGGCATGGAAGCAGGCGCCAAAGCAGCCCCGGATGGCTACACCTTGGTCATGGGTTCGACCACCTCGCTCTCTGTCGTGCCGCACCTCTATAACAAAGTGCCCTACAACGCGGAACGCGACTTTGTGCCCATCAGCTTGGTTGGTTTACTCAATACCGCATTGATCGCCAATGCCGCCAATGTCCAGCAAAACAGCGGCAAAGAACTGATTGCACACGCCAAATCCCACCCAGACTCCATCACGGCAGCTACTTCTGGCATTGGCAGTTATTCGCATTTGGCGGGTGAATGGTTCACCGCTGGTTCTGGCACCAAGGTCAAGTTTGTGCCTTACAACACCACCAGCCCCTATGCCGATTTGGTCGCTGGCCAAGTGCAACTGATGTTCGATGCATTGCCCGCCGCGATAGGCAACGTGAAAGCCGGCAAGTTAAAAGTGCTGGCTATCACGGGACGGACTCGCCACCCCAACTTTCCCGATGTGCCGACTTTTGCCGAAGCAGGTTTGCCTGACTACACCCCCACCGCATGGATTGGCTTGATGGCGCCTGCTGGAACACCTCCCGCCATCGTGGAAAAACTCTCCGCCGCGATGCAAAAAGCCACCACCCAAAATCCAGCGCTGATCGACAAATGGCGCTCTTATGGCGGCGAACTCAAATCGATGACGCCTTCTGAGTTCAATGCGTTCTTAAAGTCAGACTCGGCCAAGTGGGGGCAAGCAATCCGTCAAGCTAACATTAAGCTCGACTGAACTATTGAGAGATCCATGACCCAAGCCTTCATCTGCGACGCTATCCGTACACCCTTTGGCCGCTACGGAGGCGCTCTGTCTTCCGTCCGCACCGATGATTTGGCTGCTGTTCCACTACAGGCCTTGATGGCCCGTAATCCCAAAGTCGATTGGCTGGCCGTGACCGATTTGATTTACGGTTGCGTCAACCAAGCGGGTGAAGACAACCGCAACGTGGGCCATATGGCAAGCCTTTTGGCAGGACTTCCGATGGAGTTACCAGGGGCCACCATCAACCGTTTGTGCGGTTCAGGCATGGACGCAGTAGGCACGGCGGCGCGCGCGATCAAAGCAGGCGAAGCCAGCATGATGATTGCGGGTGGCGTCGAGAGCATGAGCCGCGCCCCGTTTGTCATGCCCAAAGCCGAGAGTGCATTTAGCCGTAACAACACGGTGTTCGATACGACGATCGGCTGGCGCTTCATCAATAAGTTGATGAAAGAAAAATACGGCGTGGACTCAATGCCGGAGACGGCAGAGAACGTCGCGACCGATTTCAAAATCAACCGCGAAGACCAAGACCGCATGGCGTTGGCGAGCCAAACCAAGGCCGTGGCGGCGCAAAAAGCGGGTTACTTCGATACCGAAATTTGCCCCGTCACCATCCCCCAGAAAAAGGGCGATGCCGTGGTGGTGAATGTGGACGAACATCCGCGCGCGACCAGCATGGAGTCTTTGGCCAAACTCAAACCTGTGGTACAGCCTGACGGCACCGTCACAGCGGGTAACGCC
>CAYFLF010000070.1:0-8502 GCA_964343725.1 uncultured Bordetella sp. | reverse complement strand
CGCACCTTCACCGTTACCTCTGTCATGCTCGAGAGCTTGGCTGCGGGGTTCATCGATGTGCTGTCGTCTAAGACAAAGTCAAAGGGCAATTTATCTGCAGTCGTTTTAACGATAGCAAGCGGCATGCGCGAGCCAGATACAGGTGTTGCATAAACAAACACCGTGTCTGTGGGTGCTATTTTGTTGGCCAACTCTTTGATCACACTCACCCTGCCCGAAATGCGAGCGGTGCTGACAGCGCTGCGCGCTGGCGCATCCGGTAGGCCCATTTTTTCGCGCGTTTGTGCAATCGCCCGATCTAATTCGGGTGCGTCAGGAGAACTTGGCTCGACCACTTCTCGAGCGCGCTCCCAAAAACGCAATGCCGATCGGTAATTCATTTCTGAATAAGACGCGCTACCTGCCAATAGCAAGGCATTTAAATGTTGCGGATCTGAGGTCAAGACCCGTTGGATGATGGCCCAAGGTTGCCCAGCAAAACTGCCTTGATTTTTTTGTGCCAAAACTTCTGCGTGCTCAATAGCCAAGTTGTCATCTTTGCTCAGCGCCAGAGCTTTTTGATAGGCCTCGTCAGACTCATCAAAATGTTCGCGCGCACGTTGTACACGCGCGAGCATCGCCCAACCATCGACTTGATTGGGTTCATCTTGCAAGCGACGCATCAAAGCCGTCGCCATTTCCGTCATCTTCTCTGGCGAAATGGCACCACCATGCTCTGACTCAGCCTGCAATGCAGCTGGGTTTAGGGCGAGTGGCTGACCCAGCACTGCGTACATCACACTGGCAGCGACAGGGACTAAAAATACAAAACTCATCACCCACACCCAAGGTGCTCGCCAGACTAGCGTGGTTGGTTTAGCGATTTGCGCGGTTGGATGCGTCTCTGAAAGCGAATCGTCTTGAGAAACGGGGGTATCGGCATGTGGTCGTTCTGTGCTGTCGCCTACATCGTCTAGAAGTCGGCGAGCTAGTTCCTCTCTGGCAACTTGCAACTCTTCGTTGCTTAAATTACCCAAGACATATTCTTTTTCTAATTCTTTAAGCTGGTCTTTATAAACTGCTGCATTGGCCTGAACAGGATCGTTCGCACGGTCTTGGATTTGTTGTGCATCTTTAGCACCAAGTTGCGAGCCACGCCACAAACTGACAGAGATGACCAACACCACCAAAGCGACCATGGCCAAACCACATAAAACAAACATCAAGACGGGATTCACATCAATCTTTCAATAACTGATCGACCCGCGCACGCTCGGCATCACTCAAAATTTGCGGTTGTACGCTTGAGCGACGCTGACGTAAATATGCAAGCAAAAATATGCCAGCAATCAATAACACGATAAATGGACCGAACCACAACACCCATGTCAAGGGTTTGACTTCAGGGCGATAGAGCACAAAGTCTCCATAGCGGGACACCAGAAAATCTTTGATTTCTTGATCCGATTTATTGGAGCGAATCAAGTCACGCACTTCGCGACGCAAATCATCTGCCAATTCAGCGCGGGAAGACGCAAGCGATTCGTTTTGACACACCAAGCAACGCAGTTCTTGTGAAATATGTACCAAACGCGCTTCGACAGTTGGGTCTTCGGCGAGTGGGGCTGCCTCACGCGCATTTGCCAGACCCAAGCAAAGGCTGATGAGAAAAATACACACGCCCTTCATGATTTACCTAAGCCTTGCATGAGTGGCAAAATTTTCTCAGCCAAGAGTTGTGGGGTGACTGCACCGACATGTTTAAAACGAATCACACCTTGCTGATCAATCACATAGGTTTCTGGCACACCGTAGACGCCATACTGAATCCCGACACGGCCATCTAAATCCATGACCGACGTGGTGTAAGGATTGCCGTGGCGTTTTAGCCATACAGCACTGCGCTCACGCGCCACTTGCAATTTGATCGCGTCACTTTGCTTAGCAGCAGGGTCTTGCGGTTGGATTTCTTTGTAGCTCAACCCCACGATAGGGATTTGGTTTTTTTCAGCGAAGGCGACGAGTATGGGATGCTCTTCACGACACGCCACACACCAAGTCGCCCATACATTGAGCATCCACACTTTGCCCAACATGTGTTGCGGAGAAAACGCTGCATCACTCTCCAAAGTGGCCAAGGAAAAAGCGGGGGCAGGCTTACCAATCAAAGGCGAAGGGATTTCGCGTGGATCGCGGTTTAAACCAAGGGCCAGAAAGATGACCAAACCGAAGAAGAGCACCAAGGGGATAAAAACTTTTTTCATGTCCGGTACCTTCTATCCAAGGCAGCAAACAAGCCACCTAGCACCATCAACAAAACCCCGCCCCATAGCCAAGGAACAAAAGGCTTGTAATAGACACGCATACTCCATTCCGTACGTGCATCGTCTAGTGGCTCTCCCAATGAAACATACAAGTCACGCATGAACCCAGAATCAATACCGGCTTCAGTCATGGGCATTGCAGATGAAAAATAGCGGCGCTTTTCGGGTTGCAGAATGTCGATCACTTCGTTGCCACGTTTGACTTCTACGTCTGCACGCACCGCTTTGTAATTGGGTCCCGTTACTTCGCCAAGCGACTTCAACTGAAAGCTGTAGGGTGCAATGGTGACGACATCATTGACATGCATCCGCACATCGCGCTCCACTTCATACGAACTCACACCCGTCACACCCACCACCAGTACCGCCATGCCAAAGTGCGCAATGTGTTGCCCCCAGAAGGACAAACCTATACGTCCTGGTTTACGCAAACGGGTCACCACTTGCTGCAAGGTTCCTAAACCTACCCAAGCACCCAAGAAGATGCCCAACATCGCGCCTAAGGACCAACCACCTAATAAAAAAGGCAAACCCACCGCTAGCACCAATGCAGCAAGGCCTGAAAAGCGCAATGTATAAGCTATTTCAGACACCTTGGCTTCACGCCATCGCGCAATCGATCCAGGCACCATCAAAAAAACTGTCGGCACTAACAAAGGTGCAAACACCGCATTGAAATAAGGAGGACCTACTGAAAGCTTGCCCATATTCAATGCGTCGATGATCAAGGGATATATCGTTCCCAACAAGACGGCGCCAGTGGCCACCACTAGCAAAACGCTATTGGCTAACAAAAAAGACTCGCGGGAGACTAATTCCATGCGCCCCCCTAGGGTCACGCGTGGGGCGCGCCAGGCAAACAAGGAGAGCGATGAGCCGACCACGATAGATAAAAAGATCAATATGAATACCCCGCGCTTGGGGTCAGACGCGAAAGCATGGACGGAAGTCAAGACACCAGAACGTACTAAGAATGTGCCCAGCAAAGACAAAGAAAAAGCAGCGATCGCCAATAACACGGTCCAAGCTTTGAAACTGCCCCGCTTCTCTGTCACCATCAATGAGTGAATCAATGCGGTTGCAATTAACCATGGCATCAGAGACGCGTTCTCCACTGGATCCCAAAACCACCAACCGCCCCAACCGAGTTCGTAATACGCCCACCAAGAGCCAAGCCCAATACCAAATGTGAGAAAAGTCCATGCAATCACTGTCCAAGGACGTGACCAACGCGCCCATGCAGCATCTAAACGGCCACTCAGCAATGCCGCCACAGCAAACGCAAAGGCCACAGACATACCCACATACCCCATGTAGAGCATAGGAGGATGAATCACGAGGCCAGGGTCTTGCAACAGCGGGTTTAAATCACGACCATCTAGTGCAGCGGGCAACAAGCGCTCAAACGGGTTCGAGGTGGTGAGTATGAACATTAAAAATCCCACCGAGATCAAACCCAACACACTCAATACCCGTGCCACCATGTCTAGTGGCAAGCTTTTAGAAAACAACGCAACCGCCATGGACCACACCGCCAATAACAAGACCCATAACAACAGCGAGCCCTCATGTCCGCCCCATACAGCGGCAAATTGGTAGGGCTTAGGCAACAAAGAATTGGAGTGCTGGGCGACATAGGTCACCGAAAAATCATTGGTCAAAAACGCAGTGGCCAGTGCAGCAAATGCACACAACACCAAAACACATTGCAAAATGGCCATTGGCCTTGCTAGAGATTGCAAGGTGATTTGTTGGGTTCGCGAAGTCAGATAAGTTCCGGACAAAGGCAATACGCCTTGTATCAGCGCAACAATCGTTGCCAAGATAAGCGCGAAATGACCAAGTTCAGGAATCATGGAGGACTGAGGGCTTTGTTTTTAAGGTTTTAGAGTTTGCGCGGCTTTGGAAGCTGCTGCTTGATCCATCGCGTGTTTAGCTTCTGGTGGCATGTAGTTTTCATCATGCTTGGCCAATACTTCGCTGGCTACAAATATGCCATCTTCACCGAGTTTGCCTTGTGCCACCACACCTTTACCTTCTTTGAAAAGGTCTGGCAGCAATCCCACATACACCACCGGAACCTCTTGCAAAGTATCGGTAATGACAAATCGCACAGTATTGCCGTCACGCACCAAACTGTTTTCTTTCACCATACCGCCCGCGCGAAAAGTACGGCCTTTCGGTGCTTCACCCTGACTGACTTGCGTAGGTGTGAAGAAAAACACCAAATTGCTTTGAAATGCATTCAACACAAAAGCTGCCGCTCCGCACAGAACCAGCACCCCAACCGCAATCCAGATAAATCGGCGTGTTCTTGCTTTCATTGCTCACCCTCAGGATCGGCGCGTAGTTGCGCCAAAAGTTGCTGATGGCCTACACGTGCTAGCCACACCTCTACGACCATACACACTGCAGTCACAGCCATACTGCCCCACACGTAGAGACCATAGCCACCCATCTCCCAAAACTGATTCCAGCTTTCCCAGATCATGTGGCCTCCCGCGCTATCGCTTGTACCCAAGCAGTATGCGATTCACGCTGCAAGATGGTGGTTCGCACACGGTACAAAACTAAAGCAATGGTGTAGAACCAAAAAGACAGCGCCATTAGCAACATGCCCCATAACATCACTTGGGCCATGCTGGGTGATTTGGTTAACGATACAGATGCACCTTGGTGCAAGGTATTCCACCACTTCACTGAAAAATAAATGATGGGCACATTGATGGCTCCCACAATCGCGATCAAAGCACCTGCGCGATCACCTCGACGTTGATCATCGATTGCAGAAGTCAACGCGATATAGCCCAGATAAAGAAAAAACAAAATTAATTCAGATGTCAGTCGTGCATCCCACACCCACCAAGTCCCCCACATGGGCTTGCCCCAAAGCGCGCCTGTCCACAAAGACAAAAATGCAAACAACGCTCCTGTAGGCGCTAGCGCGCGCGTCATCATGCCTGACAAGCGGGTGTTAAAGGTAAGCCCGAGCACACTCCAAAAAGCCATCGCCAAATAGATGACCATCGACATCCAAGAAGCAGGCACGTGCACAAAAATAATCCGGTAGCCTTCACCTTGCTGCGCATCTGCTGGTGCAACCATAAAGCCCAGCCATAAGCCCCACACACCCAAGATTGCAGCCATTGCAGCACTCCAAGGCCACAAACGCCCAGCCAACCCATAAAAGGCCTGTGGTGCTGCGTAGTGAAACCAAAAACTTGGGCGAAAAAAATTCATAAACCAGTTATTCCAACGCGATGCGCAATGCCATGGTGCAAGCGATAGGTCCAAAAAAAACTGCCGGCAAAAGCATCGCCATCAAAATCGACAGATGCGCTTGTGCACCCAAACCGCTAGCTTGTGCTTCCACTGCTCCAGCACCAAACACCAAAACAGGTACAAACAAGGGCAACACCAACAAGGACAACAACACACCACCACCTCGCACACCTAAAGTTAAAGCGGCACCTATGCCACCAACCAAAGACAAAATTGGAGTGCCCAGAAAAAGGGCCAAAGTGAGAGTGACTAAGGCATCACCAGATAAGTCAAATTGCAATCCCAAAACAGGAGCTAATAATACCAACGGCAAGCCAGACACCAACCAATGCGCCAGCATTTTTGCCCCCATTAATAAGGGTATTGAAATAGGTGACAAAACCATTTGCTCCAAAGTGCCATCGCGGTAATCTGACTCAAACAAACGTTGCAAAGCAAGCATGGAGGAGAGTAAGGCACCTACCCATAAAACGCCTGGTGCGATATTGCGCAATACATTCAAGTCTGGGCCAATCCCCAATGGAAATAAAGCGGCTACCACTACAAAGAAAAATACCGCACTCAACCCTTCGCTTTTACGGCGCCACGCCAACAACACATCACGCCGCACAAGCGCCCAAAATGCTTGCCACATCATGCAGCAACCAATCGAACAGATTGAACATCGACCGTGTGTCCATTGGACTGCGATAACGCCACTATCTGGTGGCTGGTGTAGAGCAACATTCCCCCTTGCTCCACATGGTGAACCAGTATGTCTTGCAACAGATTAAAAGATTGCGCATCCAAGGCCACAAAAGGTTCATCGAGCACCCACAGTTTTGCATTCGTCACCGATAAACGCGCCAAAGCAGTTCGGCGCTTTTGTCCTTGCGACAAAACACGTAGTGGCAGATGCGCGCGGTTTTTCAATCCCATTTTTTGCAATGCATCCATGGCTTTGTCGTAGGACAAATTGCGTCCAGATAATTGCGCATCGAACAATAAATTTTCAATGGCAGTTAATTCATCTTTTAAAGACAGGTGATGCCCCATGTAACAAAGCGTTGCGCGAAAAGACGCTAGCGCCTCCGGATATCGCTTATCAAAAGGGTTTCCATTCCATAAAACTTCGCCTCCATCAGCAGGAGATAAGCCACAAATGATGCGCAACAAGCTTGTTTTGCCAATGCCGTTATCACCTTCCAAATGCAAGGCTTGTCCAGCTTGCAATGAAAAACTCACAGGCGCAAACAAAGGCCTATGGCCACGCACGCAAGATATGTTTGAGACCGTCAACATCGCTTTTTAAAAATAGCTACCAGCGTAGGTGATGACTTTTCCACCTGTACTCATTTTGAAGCGTGCAATACCCGCACTACGAATGGTGTTAACACCACCAAGATCGAGCACGCGTATGCCGCGCGCTTGCAATTCTTGAATGCCATGCCACAAGATAAGGTTATGCGCGTGCTGGTCGCGGCCCACATCATTGGTCCAACCAACTTGGTATGTTGCTGCCTCGCCATGGATCAAAAACAACATACCTGCAACTCTGTCGCGTCCCATGTCTGCTCGTATTGTCAAAATATTTTTACTGGGCTGTTGGCGTGACTGCGCGTACAGATCAAAAAACTGCAGTGGCAAACCCAATAATCTTCGTTGTTCACGTTGCTGCATGTCTGCATCTAACAACCAACGATATTGGCCAGGATTGGTGCCTACACGGTGAACCGTTAATTCGGAATTTTCAGCACCACCCAATCGATGCCGCCAGCGCTTGTCCAACCCAGCACGCAGATCTGGTAACGACTGGGTGATATCTAACATGACCGTACTTTGCCCTGTCATAACCCTGCGCCATGGAGAAAGACCGAGATCAGCACCTTGGACTTCAGCTGGCGTGAAGAGCACCACACGCAGCTTTTTTAGAGGAATTGTTTTTTTTAGCGCAAGATATATCTGTTGCTTTTCTTTTGCAGTCAATTGCGCGAGCCAGACTGGCCCTAGAGAACACAAGGCCATGCTGGCTAACTGCCCAACAAAAAAGCGCACGATGAACTGGGCCAAAGCAACGGGCTCATCATCGCGCGTTACCCAAGCGCGCAATACATGCACGCCTAAGGTTTTCATACACGCACCATAAGCCCAGTCTTGTTGCAAGGCCGCACCCATACGCGCATGATGCGTATCCCACGTGCTAGCGTCTATGGCATCCCAAGTGACCTTCATGCGCCTAAAATCTCCGCATGTTGAAAGCCTATCGTCAGCGCAAACAAAACCAGACCGTGATGGGGTATCGCTTGGAAGAACCCCGTCTGACCTTTTGGGTAATTTGGTGGGTATTTGTTTATTTGGGGCTGCCACTTCTGTTGGCTGGCAGTGCCATCGATCTGCTGATCCAATATTTCACTGGATCGTGCACGGGCTTTTGGTGTTGGTTGAGTTAGCGAAACAAGCACTCGGGGCATCTCGTAATTTAAGGCCTGATACATGGCCCCGTTAAGAGAACGCGTACTGTCTTTCCATGGTAGTCCACGTCGTTCGAAGCAGTCATCATCACTGTTGCACGATCAATCCGAATCTCTGACTCAAAACCCGAGGCCTTATTTTTACGGGTAACCCCCATGAGTTTTTCTGAGGTGAGGTTTTTTCCTACAAATTCTTCAGTCGTCAAACTACTAGCTTGAACTGTGTAGAGATTAGAACCCACTACCTTCATGAAAAGGTTTTTTCCCATGGTCTGAATTTCTACGACGACCTTTTCTGGTTTGAGCTTTCTGTCTTCAAGGGCTGGAATGACCCCTTCCAACTCACAAGACATTTTGAAAGTTTGAGCCCAGACAGTTTGTCCGAGCGATATGGCGAGTAAAAAAATTGCAGCGGTTCGCGCGTAGAAGTTCATAAAAATGCTCCTGCGACATTATCGCGATTAATT
>CAYFLF010000069.1:0-8548 GCA_964343725.1 uncultured Bordetella sp. | reverse complement strand
AAACGCCCGCCCAATTGGTAAAGCTTGAAGACTTTTTAGGCTGGAAATTTAAATGGTTGAATACGCCCCTCCAAAAATTGGGGTCAATTACCGCTAAATAAACGTCTTCTTAAATCAGGCGCGGAAGTTTGTGGTGCTAGCCAAATATCGAAAAAGCGTTTCGCTAATTCCTGATCTTTGATCTCTCCAATTGCGTTGTTGTCGTAAAGAAACTGCGCGCCACTAGTAGGGATATAGATGCCTGTGAGGGTTTGACCTTTTCCTACATTTGGAAAAATCCCTTCTAGTGTTTTAAGCCAGTTAGCAGATTTGCTCTTAGGTAGGGCACTTTGTGCATGCATTTCGTCAATGGAGCGTTTGGCGATGTCGGTGCCGTTGAATTCCCTGAGGTATTGCAATTCCAAAGCAATACGTTGATTGAACCATTGGTCAGGGGAGATCGATGCTTCTGCTGCCCAAAGGCTGGCGTAATAAACATCAAACCCCCAATAGGTGTATTTGCCCTGACCAATCAGCGTTGGGGTTTGCAAATACGGTTGGAGCCGCTTGATGCGGCCTGGGTCTGTCTCGGGGCCTTTGTTTTGCGCAAAAAGCGACTCAGAGCAGAAAACACCTGCAAAGAATGTGGCAGTTAGAAGTCGGCGTCTTTGAGTGTGTATTGGCATTTTGGTGTCTGGTTAAACGGTGTGAAGGATATCAGCCGCGTTTCAAGCCCTTAGTTTGGAGCAATTACCGTGATTGATAGAAATAATCAGGGTTAACCCGAAAAGTCATTATGATTCCTATCAATGAGATCATCTCATTCAATAGTTTTTATCAACCATAGAAAGGAATTTCCATGTCTCTTATCAATACCAAGGTTCAGCCATTTAAGGCCCAAGCTTTTCATAACGGCAAATTTGTCCAAGTCTCGGACGAATCCTTCAAAGGCGAATGGTCTGTCTTGATCTTTATGCCAGCCGCTTTCACCTTCAACTGCCCCACAGAAGTGGAAGATGCAGCAGATAACTATGCCGAGTTCCAAAAAGCTGGTGCGGAGGTCTACATCGTGACTACCGATACCCACTTTGCCCACAAAGTTTGGCATGAGACTTCACCCGCAGTCGGCAAAGCGAAGTTCCCGCTAATTGGCGACCCGACACACCAATTGACACGTGCTTTCGGTGTGCACATTGAGGAAGAAGGTTTGGCATTACGTGGAACTTTCATCATCAACCCAGAAGGTTATATCAAGACTGCCGAAGTGCATGACAACGCGATTGCCCGTGACGTCAAAGAAACTGTTCGCAAGTTGAAAGCTGCCCAGTACGTAGCCAATAACCCTGGACAAGTGTGTCCTGCCAAGTGGAACGAAGGTGCCAAGACTTTGACACCATCGCTTGACCTAGTTGGCAAGATCTAAGCAGTGTTTCTGCTGAAAGAGGTGTGTGTATCGCGCCTCTTTTGTCAGAAGTTTTGTTTCTAGAAAAGTATTTTTAGTTTCGATTCAACCATCCAGTTTGCGCGAGAACGCGCTAGAGAGGAAAGAAAATGCTCGATACACAGATGAAAACCCAATTGCAGTCTTATTTGCAGAACTTACGCACGCCAATTCGTTTGATCGCTACGCTAGACGGAAGCGAAAAAAGTGCGCAATTACGTGAACTCCTGCTAGAAATATCGGAACTCTCTGACAAGGTTAGTTTCGATGACTCAGGAACAGACTCACGTAAACCCTCTTTTGTCGTTGCCAAGGAAGGTGAAACAGGTGGTGTGCGATTTGCAGCGATTCCCCTAGGACACGAATTTACTTCGCTGGTATTGGCTTTGTTATGGACAGGGGGACACCCACCAAAGGTCGATGCCGATACGCTCGAGCAAATCAAAAATTTAGATATCGAGATGAAGTTAGAGGTCTACATGTCCTTGTCTTGCCACAACTGTCCTGACGTTGTGCAAGCTGCGACCCTGATGGCAATTTACAACCCAAAAATAAAAACCACGATCGTAGACGGTGCATTGAATCAAGCAGAAGTGGATGCACGGCAAGTGATGGCGGTACCTATGGTTTTCAAAGATGACCAAGTATTTGGATCAGGTCGAATGAGTTTGGAAGAAATCTTGGCAAAACTCGACAGCTCATCTGCCGAACGCGAAGCCGTCAAACTCAGCGAGAAAGAACCTTTTGATGTCTTGGTTGTGGGCGGTGGTCCTGCTGGTGCTGCTGCTGCGGTTTATGCCGCACGTAAAGGCATTCGTGTTGGTGTTGCCGCCGAACGCTTTGGCGGACAGACGAACGACACCATGGCGATTGAAAACTACATCTCTGTTTTAGAGACTGACGGTCCTAAGTTTGCTGCAGCCTTAGAGGCGCAAGTACGCCACTATGAAGTGGACATCATGAATCTACAGCGTGCTGAAAAAATTATTCCTGCTAATCAAGCAGGTGGTTTAGTGCAAGTGCATATGGCGAACGGTGGCATATTGAGTGCGCGCAGTGTCATTTTGTCTACGGGTGCGCGCTGGCGTAATGTCAATGTTCCAGGCGAGCAAGAATATAAAAACAAAGGCGTGGCCTATTGCCCCCACTGTGATGGTCCTTTATTCAAAGGAAAAAGAGTGGCCGTGATTGGAGGTGGTAATTCGGGTGTAGAAGCGGCGATCGATTTGGCAGGCGTTGTAGAACACGTGACCTTGATTGAGTTTGCAGACGCTTTGAAGGCAGACGCGGTTTTGGTCAGCAAGTTAAAAAGTTTGCCAAATGTGGCCATCCATGTGAATGCACAAACAACCGAGATCACAGGCGATGGACAAAAGGTAAATGGCCTGCGTTACAAAGATCGTCAAACAAGCCAAGAGCATACGGTGGCGCTTGAGGGTGTATTTGTACAGATTGGCTTAGTCCCCAACACTGAATTCTTAAAAGGCACGGTTGAATTGAGTAAGTTTGGAGAAATTGTGGTGGATGCGAAATGCCACACCAATATTCCTGGTGTCTTTGCGGCGGGCGATGTCACTACTGTTCCCTACAAACAGATTGTGATTGCAGCAGGCGAGGGCGCAAAAGCTGCGCTAAGTGCTTTTGATTATTTGATTCGTACCCCCACAACCGAATCTATTCAAGAGCTTTCCGAGGTTTGATTTTGGGGTAGGTACTTTTGCAAGAACTCTTAAAAGTGCCTACTCTTTAAATACTGACCGTTGCGAATCGCTTCGATATCGCTTGCACCGGCCAAACCCATGGTTCGATCTAGTTCAGCGTGGAGCATTTCAAGCACCCACTGCACTCCCTCCTTTCCTGCAACAGACAATCCCCACAGATGGGGTCGGCCGATCAGGACAGCAGTGGCACCTAGCGCAACCGCTTTGAAAATATCACTTCCGCGGCGGATTCCACCATCAAGTAAAACGGGGATGGAGCCGTTGACCGCTTGAACCACTGCAGGCAAGGCTCTCGCGCTTGCTATAGCGCCATTGAGTTGACGACCTCCATGATTGGACACGATGATGGCGTCTACACCATGCCTGACGGCTTGTGAAGCTTCATCAGGATGAAGCACACCTTTGAGAATTAAGCGCCCCTTCCAATGCGCTCGAACCATATCCACGTCATCCCATGACATGCCAGGATCTAGTAGGGAGCCCATTCGAGCTGCGAGTGCTGCCACAGATTCAGGCGTATTAGATTGAACGTAATTACCAAAAGTGACTTTGGCTAATTCGTGACGCATCGCCCACCACCAAGAGGGCTTCTTTGCAAAAGCAAGCATCTGTGCGAAATCTAATCTGGGAGGAATCGTGAAACCATTGACGATATCGCGTTCACGTTTGCCAATTAATTGGTTATCGATAGTGAGAACCAAAGCATCGTAGCCAGACGCTTGGGCGCGTGATGCCAGTTCACGGGTGAACCCTCTGTCTTTGTATATAAAGACTTGCATCCATTTCAAGCCAGTATGCGAGCTGGCTAATTGCTCCAAGGTGCAAACTGAGCCATGGCTTAAGCAATAGACAGTCCCATAGTTTTTTGCTGCATTCGCGGCAGCAATCTCGCCTTGCGGCCAAAAGAGACCCGCTAGTCCAGTTGGACCAATGAGTAAGGGGCTACTGAGCGTGTGACCAAATAAAGAAGTTTTGAGGTCTCTTTTTGCTGCTCCATTTAATGGTTTGGGCAATAACTCCCAGTCAGAAAATGCGCACTCATTTTGGCGTAAGGTGTCTTCGTCCTCTGCCCCACCATCAATAAAATCAAAAATAGGGCGAGGCAGACGTTTTTGAGCCATACGTCTGAGCGCAGCAACGCTGTAGCCATTTTTTTGTAAATCAAGCTGCATAAGACAAAAATAAAAGGAATTACTTTTTCAAGAAGCCCGGCAACCTTGCTCCCTGTCGAACGGATTCGTCAGCGCTGGCCTCAGCGGATCTTATGCTGGGCAGTTTTTCTAAAACCATCGTCATTTTTTCAATGGGAATAATGACGACTCCATCTAGGTCTGCGACGACTACGTCACCGCTTCGAACGGGAAAGCCCGCAATATTGATTGGATATCCAATGGTTCCGGGTCCATTGCGATGTGGTGAATTAGGCGTGATTCCCATAGACCAAGCGGGAAGCCCCACATTTTTTAATCCAACTAAGTCACGTACGCACCCGTCCGTCACAAAACCTACTGCGCCAGAATTTTTTGCCATACCAAGTACAAGGTCACCAGTGACAGCACAACCTGTAAATGAGTCTGTGGCCACCATCAAGACGTCACCAGATTCCACATATTGGAGAGCATGGACCAAGGCTAGGTTATCTGCTGGGCCTGCGTAGCAAGTGAGTGCAACACCACAAAAAGCATACTGATCTGAAACGGCTGGTTTGATTCGAAAATCAAGAGCACCTGAGCCACCCATGGCATCGACTAAAAATCCAGTGGGTGTTCCACGAAATTTTTCTATCAGTTTGGGGTCTGGTCGATTGATGGCTTGCGTTTGAAGTTGGGGTGCGTCTTCAATCATGGGAGTCCTTTAAAAAGATATTGCGTGGCAATGTTAGTGAACCAAACTTCTAGTTGCTGTAATTTTTTGGGTGGGTAAGATCAATTCCACCATGCCATAAGGCGCTACTATTTCGCCAGTCCAATGCTTGTCATCAACTGTGGCTTTGACATGTTTGAGTTCATCTTGTGCATTCAGAAAACTAAAATACAAGACATTGCCTTCTATTCGTGTACCAAGTAAAGCCTGTTTCTTCCCACTAGAAGTCATGGTTCCAGACAAACGTTGGTGACGTTGATCAATATGAATTTGTGCTGCATTGGAGTTTCCGTCGCTGTCTAATCCATGCACGATCCAGTTGCCACCCACCTGGGCGGGTACCTTCCACAAATAAGCGGTTTGACCATTGGAGTCAATCACTTGGTCAGGCTCCCAATCTCCCATAGAAAAAGTGTTGGACACCACCCGCGTACCCGGTGGCATTTTTAATATCAAAGGACGTAGTCTGGCGTTGAGTTCCTCCAGTAAATAGAGCGTGACTACGGAAGCTTGAGAAAAATCTTCAACAAAAATATCGCCTTGGATAATTTTTACTTTATCAGCAACACCAGACCGCAAGGCATTGTCTTGTGCTAATTTGACTAAACGAGGGTTGTATTCGATTCCAATTGCGCGTGCACCAAATTGCTTGGCAGCAGTAATAGGAATAATTCCATCGCCAGCGCCTAAATCGTAGACAAGGTCTTTATCGGTGACTCGCGCAGCATTTAGCATTTTGACCACTAATGCATCTTGGGTGGCAATCCAAACAACATCTTTCCCAGATTGCCCTCTTTGAGGCATGTAGGTGTTGCTCTCAAAAGAAGTGCAAGCGCCTATCACTAGGAATGACGCGCAAGCGCTGGCAACAAAATACCTTTTTAAAAAGCTGTTAGTTATTGCCATGCTTTGGTTGATTTCAAAGACACAATTGAGTCGCTAAATCGACGATGCTTTTGGCATGATAGTTTGTAAAAGACTCATGATGTAAATCCTGCCGAATATGACCAGGACCAAATTCATCAGGTCTTTCAATAAATGCCGTCTGCAAGCCACATTGATGTGCAGCTAGCAAATCATCCTTGTGCGCAGCTGCCAGCATCACTTCATGTGGTTGTAAATCAAAAATATGGGCAACGCCTAGGTAGGTTTCTGGGTCAGGTTTGTAATGTTTAAAAACCTCGGCTGACAGAATCAAATCCCAAGGCAATGATCCAAACTTCGCCATATTGGCCAGCAGACTGAGATTGCCGTTTGAAAGGGTCACAATGGTGAATTTGCTTTTAAGTTGTGTAAGCCCTTCAACAGAATCTGGCCAAGGATGGAGGCGATGCCAAATGAGATTGAGATGACGCTTTTCAGTTTCATCGAGACTTACTATCCCAAATTCTTCCAAAATTTCGTCCAAGATCATGCGATGGAGATCATCAATTTTTGTCCAGGGCAGTTCTCCTGATCTCACACGCGCCATGGCAGGTTGGTATCCCTTTCGCCATGCCGTAGCAAAGGCATTAGCATCGACAGGAAGTTGGAGCTTTTGTACTTCTGCGGCAATAGATCCATGCCAATCCACTACGGTGCCAAATATGTCGAAAGCGATCACTTGAGGTTTTTTTAGCATCAGAGAATCTCTATTGAAAACAAAGCCATAATACTTCTATGACGCATGCATCCTCACTTGTAAGTGGCCTTAGAAGCGTTGCTTTGACTGTCTCAGATCTTGATTTAGCTGAAAAGTTTTACACATCGATTTGGCACTTAACCTTAGTTGATAAAACTTCGGATGCGCTTTATTTCAGAGGTACAGGTGCAGACCACCATTTGCTGGCATTGCACTATGCACCGGGGCCAGCAAAAATTCTTTATGTCACCTTGCGACTCAGAGATGCCTCTGCTTTTGACGTAATCGCTCAGTCAACTACGGCAGCTGGTGGAAAAGTATTGAAACCAAGGTCTTCACTGAGTACGCCAGGTGGAGGAGAAGCGCTCACGATTGCTGATCCCGATGGGCGGGTATATCAACTCATCCATGGTGACAAATTACATGCCGATGCGCATGAGGCGCGTGATAAGCCTATACGCTTGGCCCATGCCGTACTCAATAGCCATGATGTGGAATCAACCCGTGCATTTATGGAGTCTGTGTTGGACTTTAGTTTGTCTGACCGCACACGGATCATGGCATTCATGCGTTGCAACAGCGACCACCATAGCATTGCATTGGGAGATACCGATAACGATGCACTCAATCACATAGCATTTCTAATGCCCGATGTAGATTCCGTGATGCGTGGCGGTGGACGCATGAAAGATGCGGGCTATGGCATTGAATGGGGTCCAGGACGGCACGGACCTGGCGACAATGCTTTCAATTATTTTGTCGGCCCCTTTGATATCGTCATTGAGTACACCGCTGAAGTAGAGCAAGTAGACGATAGCTATCAAGCGAAATACCCAAGTGATTGGACGTGGCCGCCGGGGCGAGTGGATCAATGGGGAATATCTGCACCTCCAAGTGCACGCTTGAAAGAAGCGCAAAAGGCGGTGTTTTTTGCCGCTTGATTCAGGTACGTATGAAGTAGCAATTGTTGGTTTTGGGCCTACTGGTGCAGTAGCAGCTGGGTTATTGGGCAAAAAGGGTATTCGTACTTTTGTATGTGACAAATTACGCGATGTCTACGATAAGCCTCGCGCTATTTCGCTAGACCATGAGATCGCAAGAGTTTTTCAGCATCTCGGCTTGAGCGAAAAAATTCAACCCTTTCTAGAACCGTTCACTGACTCCGTTTACTACGGTGTAGATGGGCAAATGATCAAGCGCATGTCGACGGTCAGCAAACCTTATCCGCTGGCGCATATGCCTTCGGTGGTATTCACTCAACCACCTGTTGAGCGCGTGTTACGCGAATATGTGGCTTCGCATGCTTGCATTGATATTGAACTAGGTCAAACGCTTGTCAAACTAGAGCAGGACTCTAAAGTCGCTACTTTGACCCTACAAGCTGAAGATGGAACTACGTCCATCGTTAAAGCTAGGTATGTGATTGGTTGTGATGGGGCCAGTAGCGCAGTGCGTGATTTTGCAGGCTTGGAGTTGCAAGATCTAGATTTTGATGAGCCGTGGCTGGTGGTGGATGTGCTGGTCAACGAAACAGGATTGCAAAAATTGCCTACAACCAGCGTGCAGTACTGCAATCCGAAAAGGCCTTGTACTTATTTAATTTGCCCAGGCAATCACCGCCGCTGGGAAATCTCTATCAATGCTGGCGAAGATCCTCGCGCAGTTTCCACACCAGAAGGAACTTGGAAGCTATTAGCACCTTGGATTACGCCGCAAGACGGAGAGCTCTGGCGGCAAGCGAGTTATCGCTTTCATGCATTAGTAGCCGACAAATGGCGCAATCAACGGGTTTTTCTAGCGGGAGATGCTGCGCATCAGCAGCCTCCATTCTTAGGGCAAGGTATGTGCCAAGGGGTTCGCGATGCAGTCAATCTGTGTTGGCGCTTAGAGGCAGTTTTAAGGGATGGTGCGTCCGACACTTTG
>CAYFLF010000068.1:0-8582 GCA_964343725.1 uncultured Bordetella sp. | reverse complement strand
CCTGTCAAAAACTGGTTTAGAAGGATAAAGAGTTGGTTTTCCCGTTAGTCAATGTGGTCTTGTGATTGAAACCATTTGGCACTAGAGCTTTTTATTTTTTGGTGCCTTGCTGCTCTTGGCGGTATTGTTTAAGCAGCGAATCCAACTCCAGCTGATAACGCTTAGCCTCAGACGGGTACATCTGCGTTCGCTGTTGATAGAAGTCCTTTAGCCATTGTTCGACATTGGCCATACTGGCTTGGGCTTGCGCTTTGAGATACTGACCTGCTTCTTTTATGTACTGATCTTGCTCTTCGACTTTTCGAGTTAATTTATCAACCTTCTCCGTCTTCTCGTTGACCTGTGAATTGATCTTGGAAATCTTGCTATCCAATACTTGGATTTGCTTTTGTATAAAAACAATGTCATCGGCGTTGGCATTGAAGCCTTGTTCGAATAATTGATTCTTTTGACGTTCTAGTTGCAACTGTTGAGAAATAAATTCTTTTTGTTGTGTAATGAATGCCTCTCGTTGCGTGATAGTTCCCTCTCTTTGATTGATGAGATTCGCCTTAGACGCCTCTGCGGCTCTCATCTGATCCTCCACCTGCCCGTACACCAATTCTTGTCGGGTATAGGTAGGAAATGAAGGTGCTTGTATGTCAGTTTGAGCGACGGAGATAGCCCTCTCCAGCACATTGTCTGCACCTATCTTTTTGGCCGTCACGCCAGCTCCATGCTGAACTGCTGCCGAGAATAATGCTTCTTTTTGGGATCGACTTAAGTTGTCGAAATCAATTCCAACCTTTTGTAATTCCTCCACTACAGGGTATAAATTAAGGTTGATCAATGCATCGATCTGATATTGCACAAATTGGGGATCTTTGGCAGTCAGTTTCATCCAGGTTTGGATAAATAAAGGACTTGCTTCCTTCGACGCAACAACGCCTCCTGCAGCTTGAAGTTCTTTATAAAAAGATTGTGCTTCGTCAGACGGATTGTTTCGCAAACTATCCATGAAGTTTTGCATCATTCCAGTATTCGCGGCGATTTGGAGAGGCCCGTAGCTACACCCTCCTTTGTCTATAGAGGGGCAGTTATTGAACGAGAACGGACTTCCTAAAGTTCCAGGATTACTTTCTCTTTTCATAGACTCTGCCCCCAAACCGTTGACAACAGCAAATTGCTGGGCAATTACCTCACCCTTGCAATTGTTTCGACCAGCTTTTTCGCAAGCAGCTATCAATGGCAGGAGTTTTTCGTCTCTAAGCATGTCTAGGGTTTCTAGATCATGGATCCGATCAATACAAACAACATCACAAGTCTCGGATTGCCTTTGCTGCTTGAGTTTGTTCAACTCACTTATTTCATCTTTGAGCTTGTTATGTGTGAGGTAGTTGTTATCCGATGCATTAAATGCCGTTACCCCTCCTGCCACATGACCCCCACTTGCAACCACACCTACTGCTGTGCCCGCAGCAGCAATTAAAGTGTGCTTGAGTTCAATTGGTAAGTCTGCATTTTTGATGGTTTGGGCAAGTGGGTCTATTGCTGCTTGACTAGTTGCTGCGCCTATCGCACCTGCGGTGCCAGCACTCAAACCACCCACTATTGCGTGGAGCGCTATCCTAGCGCTACCACCTTCACTCCAGGCTGCCATAGCTATTGGATCTCCAACCGATGCGGCTTCGTTCATTTTGATAAGAGCGTAATCTCCAATCGCTTTGCTAGCCAATTTTCCAAACTCTTGCGTGATCAAGGTTTGAGCAGTCACTTCAGACTTCACTTGCTCTTTAAGAAAGATAGGGGTAATGCCCTGCGCATTGTCATTCGTACGTTTGCTCATATCCCCGGCAAGACCACTGATACCAGATGTTGAAACAGAGTCGGCACTGCCATTTTTGTCCCCATAACCCACTCCATTCATGCCTGCACTTAATCCTTGACCAGGCAAGAGCGTGCTTCCAAAGCCTAAATTCACAATCCTACTATTTGCTTCATAGTTGGCTTTATTTTGGATATCCGTCGAGACAAGCACCCCATCTGATTGAAATTGATTTTGCTTGTTGTCTATTGCTGATTGCGTACTGGTAATAGCGCCACCCAACAAATTTGTATTACCTTGGACGACTACTTTAAAACCACCATCGCCTGATTTGATTCCACTTTGCTCTGTGACGCTTGCGTAATTACTTTTGATATCAACCTTAGCAACATTCACATTGCCACTCAGAGTTGAGCCCAATATGCCTGAGACGCCTGATTGATCATTTTTTTCGAAATAGCTGTCTGTGTCCTGCAGACTTTGGATATTCAAATTACCTTTTACATTCGCAATTATTTGATTAGCTTCAACCGTTGCGCCCTTGAGGACTGTGTCGCTTCCGCTTTGGATAGTTACGCTTTCGGTTCCGACTAAATGGGTATTGGTATGAGTGGTTTCTGAGCCATCTCCATAAGCTCTACCTTTGCTTACGCTCGCTGTCAGTCCGAAACTCTCATCTTTGCTACCAAGGCGTGAGACTATGCCAATACTGGAACCGCTATTCTCACTTCGGCTAGTTTGATTATTTGTGTTTTGTGCTGAGAGTAAATTAACTGCTTTATCTGCGACTAAGTTGATGGCTTTGCCACTCACCTGACCGCCTTGCATTGTGAGATTGCTGTCCTCGCCACCAGATGCTTGTATATTGATACGCTCACCAGCTTTGAGCGCGCTAACCCTTGCTGTGTCAGATTGACTAGAAATGATGCTCTGACTGCTAGTTTGCCCATAACCCAAGACCACTTCAATACCATCGGTCTTGCGTGCATCAAGAGCCATTTTGGCGTTTGCCGCCGCATTCGCCATTGCCAAGATTTTCAAACGATCATCATTGGTTTGTGTGGAGGCTTTGATTTGGTTTTGTGCATTTTGTAAGGTACTTGCTACCACACTGGAAATACCCAAGCTCATCCCGCTTTGTTCGAATGATTGTTTGACAGTTTGTTTATTGACTTCTCGAGCCTCTGATATTTCTACTGCCCGAGCGGAGATGTCAATACTGCCATTAGGTGCTAGTACATCACTGCCCACTTGTTGGTATTTGTCCCCAGCAAGAATTTGAACCTTACCTGTCGTACTCCCCACGGTGCTGGCACTGGCAGTAATAGCGGCACTTTGTCCGTCAAAGCTTTGCATTTGATGACCAAAGCCAATGCGTAATCCTGCTCCAGCCATGAGTCCAGAAGAGGTTTCTTTTCTATCAATGCTGCTACTACTGAAATTATTGGCTGCTTCAATCACTATGCTTTGACTTGCAACTATTGTTGTTGCAGCATCACTGATAGCACTAGAGCCTTTGATATCAATATCTTTGGCTTTTATGGTGATAGTGTTACCTCCTAAACTGCTTGCTACAGCAGAAGTAGCGCTATGCGCTTCGTGCGTGCTGATGATGTTGTTACTGAAAATTCCTGAATTAATTTGCTGATACGCTTCTTCTAATTGGGATGTTGCTTGTCCTGCCATTACCTCTAGACGATTTGTCGCGTCAACAGTAAGTGCCTCTTTGGCTTGAACTTTTGCAGCAATGGTAGTGAGGTTGTTTCCTGCTTGGAGATTTACGCTACCACCTCCACTCACCGTACTTCCGACATCGTTGCTTTGGTTAGATTTTCGGTAGTTATCAGCATTCCATACGATATCGAGTTGATCGCTGGTGCGCAGGCTTTTTAGGTTTAAGTCCTTACTTGCAATAAGCGTAGTGGCCCCATTACTAGCGTTATTCACAACGCCTGCAACGATATTGATATCTCGTCCTGCATTGGCCACTAGGCTACCACCGGTGTATCCGTCGGACCCAGATACATATATGCCTGCTAAGCGGTCAATACCTGTTCGACTTCCCATGCTTGTTTGCGTGTTCTGCGTGGTCGATTGAATATCGATATCACGACCTGCGTTCATGAGTAGGTTGCTAGAAGCTACGAAATTTCCACCCATGTTGTGTAAGTCTTTTTGTGTGGAAAGCTTTAAATCAGTACCCTTAATTTGTCCGCCTAGATTGAAAATATTTTCTGCCGATATGCTGACTGCGTTTTGACCTGCAATGATGCCGCTGTTGGTTAAATCGCCCTCCAGATTGAATTTGATATCCCTACCTGCCAACAGAGTGCCACTGACATCCAAGTCACCTGATTGCGCTTTGATATAGAGCTTGGGAACAAGTGCCTTTTGGGTAGAACCATCAGGCATCGCTACGGATTGCTCCTCCAACCACACAATATCACTAGTCAGTAGCGCTACTTGTTGGGATGTCAAAGCTATGCCTGGCCTTAGCTTGTAGGTCTGCGCAAAGGTGATTGCGCTATTCATCAGGGCTTTGTATTCTTGTTCGTCACTGGTGTAGTCAGCCAAGAAGCGCTTGCCTGTCATTTCTGCTACTTGTTCGCGAATGAGTTTTTGCTCGTAAAAACCATCCCCTAGACGTTTTTGCGTAACGCTGGGGTCTAAGTCCAAACTTTGCGTCATATAGTCGCTACTTAGCCAACGCTTGTTATCGGTAAAACTTGGATTTGTCTCTATCAAATAACTGGCTGTCAAACTCGGATTACTTTTGAACAAGCTATTGCTAATACCCGATGCCCCAGCTTGTTGGTTGACGCTTGCATGATTGCCCGTAGAGGGGATTGATGCTTTCTCAAGGGTGTAAGTTACTGGGAGCGTGATACTGGTAACGACATCTGCAGGCTTATATTCAGTAGTTTGATCTACCCAATAATTACCACGACCAAATAGTCCCCCCTGCCAATAATGGGTAGTCGTTGTGACTGATCCACTCTCTGTGATGCGATGCTCTCCAATCGCTTGGATATTGTTGAGGTGATTTAAATCTCCAGTGAGCCAACCGCCTGCAATGATTTTGCTTTTGTCATTGATCAGTTGATCGCCTTTTAGATTGATATTTCCCCCAGACAGGATATGCGCTGGATCACTAAGGTTAACTTTGGTCTCGAATTCGTTTTGGATCGTGTTGTAACTAAATGTTTGATGATCCACGTGGTATTGACCAACATTCCAACTTTTTGCGGTCGGTCCCGAGACTTGGTCTACGCGTGAACTGAAGTGCTCATTTGTGTTGTTTAGTATTTTGGTGGAGAGGCTCAGATCACCAATGGCTTCTATAGTGGCACTTTTGTTGTTGATTTGAGTGGCAGAACCAATCGCATTGCCATTGGCATCTAGTGAACCTCCAATAAACATATTTCCACCACTAAAGATAAGTGCATGCTCTCGATTCAAAAGGGTATCTTGGATAGCCAAGTCCAATCGGTCTCGCGCAGCAATCACAGGTGCAACAGTTTCGCCATTGCGAACTTCTATGTCATTGGTTAAGTTGATGCTTGCAATGCTGAGATGATCACTAAAGATTCGACCAGTACCCATGTTGTTAACCGTATTGGCGGAAATTTGTGTCTTCACTCCGTTGACCAAACCCCGATTGATCAGTGAATTGACAATATTCATTTCGGAGGCATTAGATGCAATTTCTCCCAAAGTATCGTTATCAGCGTTAGTCACGCTTAAAGTCAAAGCCCCACTAGTTTGCAGTTTTCCGTAGTTAGTGAAATTTCCACCAGCATGGATATTGGTGTCTTGGTTTGATAAAACTTGTCCGCTATTGGTGAAATTGTCTTGTACAGAAATTTGTAAATTTCCATTGGCTTGTAGCCTACCTGTTGAAGTTAACCATCCATTGTTTTGTAAGACCAAATCTCCTGCTGAGGCACTGATCGTCCCAGCGCTACGTACTCCCAAGCCTAGTTCAGTTCCCACAAGGTGAATCTTGCCTGCATACATTCCACCGATTTGGGCGACATCTAGGGCAAAGCTTGGTCTATTTGCTGTACCTTCGATAGTCGTTACTACAGGGCTTGTATTGGCATTCAAACTTGACGCATCGATCTGATTTGTACCTGTGATCAATTTGAGCTCATTTGCCCAAATTCCTGCATTGACCTCTACTGCACGGGCAAGAATAGCAGCGTAATCGGTAGTGCTGAGGTCCAGGCCATTACCACTTATGACGACATGACCTCCTTGTACACGGTAGCCATCCAAATTACCGTTGTTGACTATCGGCACGCCTGTGGTGAGCGTTGCTTTGCTAGTGTTGATGAAACCACCACCATTCACACTGATACCAGAAGGATTAGCAATGACAACTTCTGCGCGTTGTCCAGCAACCTCTACATACCCATTGAGGTAACTTGGATTGGCAGAATTTACTTCATTGAGTATGAGCCTAGCACTGCCAGTTGATAACCACGGGTTCCCCTGAATCCAACCCGCTTGTTGTGTTTGGACGTTTTTGCTGCTGTTGTTCAAAATGACGCCTTTGCTTTGCACGTCGAACTGGCTGTAGATATTGTGTGAAACACCATTGGCACTGGGTGTTTGAATATTGACCTGTGGCAGACCGCTAGCTGTAAAAAGGGTTGTTGGTTGTTGCGCGCCAGGTGCATTTCGGCTCGCGACAACTTGCGCGTATGCGTTGGTTGTCAACCCAATAACCAACAAGGTACTGATCGCGACTAATTTTGAACCATAGGGGAACGACAATCGGTATGAATTTGAATCTATGACTACATGGATATATTGCATCGCACTTTCCTTAAAAACTCGCACTTAGGCTAAAACCCGCTGCACTACTTGCCGTGTTGAAGTTGTCGGGTTTATTGATTGGTTTACCGATGAAGAGGTCATATTGCAAGTTATGAATGGCCCCGCGTAATCCCATTACCGCACCAGTTAGTTTTGTTGCGACAAGCAAATCGCTACTAGGACCACCTACTTGTCCTGTATCTAATCCCGCGTAAAACTCTTGGCCGCTGTCACCCAGAGCAAAACTCCATTCATTTCGCCAAAACCATCCGCGTTCTGCACTCAATACAGACTCACCGTCATAGCCGCGTACGGTGTAGCGGCCACCAATGACAAATCGGTCTTGGGGAGTAAGCGCAGTTCCATTGATTTGATAACGCCAAGAGCTGTCGTAGCGAATGCGCTGATCGTCTAACTTGAATGGCATCGAGAAATTTGTATCGGCGACCATTAATACAAAACGTGAGGTGCCGTTATTGGATGCTTCCTCAGGTGCAGGAATAGAACCAAAAGCACCCGTGCCGCGTTTGTAAGTTAGATTGCTCTCAAGCTTTGCGTCTTGAAGAAAGATTTTGTGATTCACTGAGCCGTCCCAACCGCCTACTACGCGCCGTTGTACATTGACTTCGGTGTCATCGATGTAGTTATTGCTTTTGCGCTGAAATGCCCGTATGGCTAGATTGACTTTTTGTTTTTCGTCACGAAACCACAATCGATTGAGCTTGATTTCTTTGTTTTCGTTGATGCCTTGGTAAACATAGTTTTGATTTAAACCAGCCACCGTTTGGTAGTAACTGCCAGTGCTTGCAGTTGCATCCAATGTCCAGTAACCAAACGGTACTGAGTAGTGGATAGTGGTAGCGTGATTGCCCCTAGGGCCGCTATAACCATCCCCCAAACTGTTGGTATTGATGACATAAAACAGGTCGTTCAATGTCAAGGGGTTGTCGAAACTGACGCGCACGCTACCTTGTTTTCTGCCAGTCGCTTTGGTGCCGCTGTCATCCGCGATCCATGAAAGTCTCAATGGAAATGGCTGACGATAGGTGACTAACAAGTCACTATCACCCATTTGCGCATCCACAGCTTGGGATGGCTCGATTTGAATATCCACTTCTGCTGTCGGAACGCGCTTCAAGTTCTCTAAAGCCTGTTCAATATCTCGCAAATTGAGTAAATCACCAGCTTGCATGGGAAATGCATTCCCTAAATTAGCCCGTGGATCAACGGGCTCTGAGAGACGAATAGCTCTTATGCGACCGGGTATCAGTGTGAGAACCAAAGTGCCTTTGCTAATGTCTTGCTGATGGGTCAGCACCCGCGTGGTCACCAATCCGCGGTCGATTAATATTTTTTGGGCTTGTTCGGTAACCCAAGCAACTCCTTGTGCGCCTATGCATTGACCCATAAAGCCATCGCCTTGAGATGCGCTGAGTTGCTCAAGAACCCAATCAAAATCAGCAAGTGCTTCATTCGTAGTGCTTTTGATCTCGAGACGCTGGATCACAAAGCAAGGGGTTTCAACTGGGAGTTCAGGTGTTTTTAAACGCTCATGAGGTAGGCGAACATTTGGAACCCCTTCAGATTCCTTTCTTAACTGTTGCTCTTGCTGTTGGCGTCTTAAAAGCTCTTGCGCATTGCGACTTGCAGCCTCTCTCTCTTGTGATGGCGAGATCTGCGCAACCGACAGCGACCACAAGGCGCTCCAACCCACGAAGATGATCATTAGCTTCAAAAAATTTGCCGCACCAAACCATTTGGAATTGCTGATGGAAAAAAGCATGCACTAGACCAGAGTTAGTTGAATCAAATGAAAAAGCTCAAACAGCAAGTCAGCTGTTTACTCTGGATAATTTAATATATATTTATTATTTATATTTAATTAAATATTAAATTTTATTTAATTATGATCATTTGTTACTAATATTCATCTTAATTTTTGAGGTCTCTTACCAGG
>CAYFLF010000067.1:0-8655 GCA_964343725.1 uncultured Bordetella sp. | reverse complement strand
GCGCCATTGATATCCGCACCACTTGAAGCAGAGGTGGCTGATGCGTTTGGCACTTTTTGCGAATCCGTCGCCGTGATGCGAACCTTATCGACACTGATGCCTAAACCATCGGCGCATACCTGCGCCATCTTGGTATTGAGGCCTTGGCCCATCTCAGTTCCGCCATGGTTGCAACTCACAGAGCCGTCCATATAGACCACCAGCAAAGCGCCGCCTTGGTTCAAATGGGTAGCGGTAAAGCTAATTCCAAACTTCAAAGGCACCAACGCCAAACCGCGTTTGCGGGTTTTATTTTTGGCATTGAAAGCCTGCACAGCCTTGCGACGCTCAGCGTACTGAGATTCCTTTTCGACCTGGGCAATCACTTTGTCGCCCACCCAGTCTTCGATCAACTGGTTGTATTGGGTCGTCATGGTGTCGGGCGACCCGCTGACAGCAGGATCTTGGTAGAGATTGATCTTGCGAACGTCCAAGGGGTCTTTGCCCAAGGTAGCGGCAATTTCGTCCATCACGGTTTCAATACCGAACATGCCCTGCGGTCCACCAAAACCTCGGAAGGCGGTTGAACTTTGCGTGTTGGTTTTGCAACGGTGGCTGACCAGTTTCAAAGCAGGGATGTGGTACGTGTTGTCGATATGCAAACAAGCGCGGTCATTGACAGGGCCTGAATAGTCCGTGCTGTAACCACAACGCGACATGAGGGTGATGTTGGCACCCAAGACGCGCCCGTTATCGTCAAAACCCACTTCGTAGTCGATACGGAAATCGTGGCGCTTACCAGTGATGGTCATATCGTCATCGCGGTTGACACGCAACTTCACAGGCTTTTGCAACTTGAATGCCGCCAACGCAGCGCTTTGGCTAAAGATGCTGGCATTGCCCTCTTTGCCACCGAAACCACCACCCATACGACGGCAAATCACTTCCACGTCGTTGGTGTGCAAATTCAGCGCGTGCGCGGCTTCACGCTGGTTGCCGTCTGGGTGTTGGGTAGACACATACAAAGTGAGCTGTCCGTCTTCTTTGGGAACCGCGTACGTGATCTGCCCTTCTAAATAGAACTGTTCTTGTTGCCCGGTTCGGGTCGTGCCTTTGATGGTGTGCGGTGCTTTGGCGATTGCGCCAGCCGCGTCTCCTCGGGTAATGCCTTTGGGCGGCATGATGAAGCTGCTAGCCGCCATTGCGTCTTCAATCGTCAGAATGGGCGGCAACTCTTTGACCAACACCTTCGCTTTATGGGCAACTTCTCGGGCATACAGCATGTCATGCGCTACGACCACGGCCACGGCTTGGCCGAGAAATTCGACTTTGCCATCAGCCAAGAACGGATCGTCATGGATGATGGGGCCGCAGTTGTTTTCACCAGGAATGTCTTTGGCGGTAAAGACCGCTACTACACCGTGTTCTTTCAAAATGGCATCGCGGTCAATACCGTCGCCAATCAACTCGCCATGTGCTACGGGCGACAAAATGAGAGCGGCATACAAGGTGCCGGCAAGCTCAGGAATATCGTCGATGTAGGTGGCCGTGCCGGTGACATGCAAGTGCGCAGACTCATGCACCAACTCTTTGCCCTGCTGCACATGGGAGGCTGGCAGCAGATTTTTCAGATGGGTAGGAGCGTTCATTTATGCCACCTCCGAAGTTTGTTCTTCAATAAATTCCAGCACCAAGTTACGCGCCACTAAGGCACGGTAATTCCAAGTGGCACGCAATCCGTCACGCGCTGTGAAGCTCGTCGCAATGGCGGCGTCTAGATCTGCCGCGCTGACTGCGCTTGGGGCTTTGCCTTCGAGCGCGGCTTCTAACTTAGGCGCGCGGCAAGGCGATGGCGCCAAACCGTTGTAGGCCAACTTCACGCCGCTGAGCTTGCCCGATTGAAGCGTGTAACTGATGGCGGCACAGGTGGCAGAAATATCTTGCTCGAACCGCTTGCTCACTTTGTGGGCACGGAACACCTGCCCAGCGACAGGTTTCGGCAATTCGATGGCCTCGATGAATTCCCCCGCTTCGAGAACATTCTTCTTCATGCCGGTGTAGAAGTTTTCTAGCAAAACGCGACGCGTCTTATCGCCACGGCGCAGAACCAAAGTCGCGCCCAGCACCATCAAGCAAGGCATGGTGTCGCCGATCGGTGAGCCATTGGCAATATTGCCCGCCAGCGTAGCAGTAGAGCGAATCGGGGGCGAACCAAAGCGTCGCAAGACTTCCGCAAAGTCGGGAAAGGGCTTAGCGACCAAGGCTTCAACTTGGGTAAGCGAAACCGCTGCACCGATACGCCAAACTTTGTCGGTCTCGCCGACTTGGCGTAACTCTTGGACATTGCCCAAATACATGATGTGGTCAGGCCTAGAAAACTGCTTATTGACCTGCAAACCAATCTCGGTGCTTCCAGCCAGCAAGGTGGTGGTGGGATGCTTGAGCAAATAGTCAGCCACCTCGGCCAAAGTGCTGGGTGAGACAAACTCGTTGCCCTTTTTCGTGCGCACGACGGGTTGGACGATGATCTCGCCGTCCAAACTCATGGTGGGGGTGCTGGGGCGTTTGATTTCTTTGAGCAAAGCGATGTCCGCGCTGTCGTCAATTTTCAAAGCGGCTTTGTGCTCGCAGGCTTTGGTAGCGGCGTCAATGATGGGGGCGTAGCCGGTGCAACGGCATAAATTGCCGCTCAACGCATCGGTAATTTCATGGCGTGAGGGTTGGGTATTGGTTTGGACCATATTGACCAAACTCATCACGATGCCAGGGGTACAAAAGCCGCATTGCGATCCGTGGCACTTGATCATTTCTTCCTGCACGGGATGGAGCGTTCCATCGGCTTTTTTCAAGCTTTCTACCGTTTTGACAGACTTGCCATCAAGCGACGGGAGTAATTGGATGCAGGCATTGGTAGCGACATAGTCCACGCCCGTACCAGCGGCATTGAGCTCGCCGACCATGACCACGCACGCGCCACAGTCTCCTTCGGCGCAACCCTCCTTGGTTCCAGTGCGATGCAATTGCTCGCGCAGATAGTCCAAAACGGTGGTGGTGCGGCGCTTGCCTTGGGCTTCAACAATTTTTCCGTCGAGCACAAAGCGCACGGTGTTGGTGGCTTGGGTCATATTGGGAGCTAGGAAATTAGATAACTGCGACTATTCTAGGGACAAGCGCTGGCTTTTGAATCAAAGCAAGCACTCTCAACTACACGACACAAGGGTGATGGATTCACCCTATAAACAACTCTTACGACCCCCGATAAGTAGAGTAACTCCAAGGACTTACTAATAGAGGCACGTGGTAGTGCTGATTGGCATGCGCCACACCAAAGTCCAGACTAACTTGGTCTAGAAAATTGGGTTCTGGCAAAGCAACCCCCTTGGCAGCGAAATACCCTTTGACGTCAAAAACCAGTCGATAAGTGCCTTTTTGCAGACTTTCGTTGTCATACAGGGGGCCATCAGGATTACGGCCGTCTTGGTTCAAGGTAAAAGATTTCACCAAAGTGGCGCGGCCTTGGTCGGTCGTAAAAAGTGAAACCCGCATACCAGCAGCAGGTGCGCCATGCATCGTGTCCAGAACATGTGTACTCAGTCCCATAAAAACTCCTAAAACGCGCAAATTAGTCAGCAAAAAGTGTATACAGTTTTGAGCTTTGAGGCTATCATCACCAGTCCTTTTCCAGCTTCTTTTTCCAGCTTCGAGACACTGCATGGACACCACCACTGCCACCCGTACTATTGTGGACGCACTGACAAAGGCGATCGTGGAGCACCGTCTGCACCCTGGTAGCAAGTTGGCAGAGCAAAAGCTCGCCGACCACTTTGGTGTCTCTCGCACACTGGTTCGTCAGGCATTGTTCCAACTGGCTCAAAAACGTCTGATTCGTATGGAACCAGCCCGCGGTGCATTTGTTGCCACGCCCTCTGGCGAAGAATCAAGACAGGTATTTGCTGTACGCAGAATGCTCGAGGCAGAAATGACCCGTGAATTTGTGCGTAGCGCCACCAAAGTGCAAATTCAAGCCCTACAAGAACACGTTGCGCAAGAAAAGGCCGCCGTTCAACGCGGAGACGTTGCAGGCAGAACGGATTTGCTAGGCGACTTCCATGTCCGTATGGCCGAGTTAATGGGCAATCCTGTGTTGGGGCAAATATTGGGCGAACTCATCTCACGTTGTTCGCTCATTACCTTGATGTATCAGTCGGACAACGCAGCAGAGCACTCCGCGGAAGACCATGCCGCCATCCTCAAAGCCATCATCGCCAAAGACGAAAAGCTTGCAGTCGAATTGATGGAAAAACACCTGCGAAATGTAGAAGCAAGCCTGACGCTTGATCGCAAAATTCCCCATAACAACATCGCCATGGCCCTAGCCTGATATCCCTGCGATAAGCCCAAACTCCAAAATGTCCAATCAAAAAGCTATTTACGACAGCACCGCCCCCTACCCGCGCGACTTGGTGGGTTACGGCCGCACCCCGCCGCATGCCCAATGGCCAGGTCAAGCCAAAATTGCCGTGCAGTTTGTTTTGAACTACGAAGAAGGTGGAGAAAACGCCACTTTGCATGGTGATGCTGGTAGCGAACAGTTTCTCAGCGAGATGTTTAACCCGCCTAGTTTTCCAGACCGCCACCTGAGCATGGAAGGGATTTATGAATACGGCTCACGCGCAGGCGTGTGGCGCATCTTGCGTGAATTCGAAAAACGTCGCCTGCCGCTGACCGTGTTCGGTGTCAGCATGGCGCTAGAGCGTCACCCAGAAGTCACCCAAGCATTCGTTGACCTTGGCCATGAAATCGCTTGCCATGGCTGGCGGTGGATCAATTACCAAACCATAGACGAAGCCACAGAACGTGCGCACATGCAAAGAGGCATTGAGATCATTGAGCGCCTGACTAAAACCACACACGGTAACTCGATTCATGGCGCTGGTTGGTACACCGGTCGCGACAGTCCCAATACCCACCGTTTGGTAGCGGACCATGGTGGCTTTGAGTACGACAGCGACTATTACGGTGACGACCTGCCTTTTTGGATGCAAGTCAAAAAGACAAACGGCGAAGTCGTCCCGCAGCTCATCGTGCCCTACACCATGGACTGCAACGACATGCGCTTTGCACTGCCACAAGGTTTTAGCCAAGGGGAAGACTTCTTCACTTATTTACGCGACAGCTTTGACGCCCTGTACGCAGAGGGCACGGACACCCCAAAAATGATGAGCATTGGCATGCACTGCCGCTTACTGGGCAAACCTGGACGTATCGTGGCTTTGCAAAAGTTCTTAGACCATATTGAAAAGCACGACAAGGTTTGGGTATGTCGCCGCATAGATATTGCCCGTCATTGGAAGCAAGTCCATCCTTTTCAAGCCAATTAATTTTTTACCCAGAGCTTCCTTATACCCATAGCTTCTTATTAGCCACTCGCGTGAACCCCCATCCAAAGATGACTACCAAACCAATCACTTTGCAACAAATTAATAGTCTGCCCCGCGAGGAAGCAGCTTCCTTGTTACAAGGTCTCTACGAACACTCGGATTGGATTGCAGAACAAGCGCTAGACGCGCGTCCATTTGCATCGGTTGCCGCACTCAAATATGCGATGGTGCAAGTCCTGCAACGCGCAGGCCGTGCCGCGCAAATCGCGCTGGTCCGTGCTCACCCAGAATTGGCCGGCAAAGCGATGGTCAGCAAAAGCCTGACAGCGGAATCTACCAACGAACAAAGCAAAGCAGGGCTGACGGATTGCACGCCTGAAGAATTTGCCAAGATTCAAGAACTAAACGCTCGCTATAACGCCAAATTTGGTTTTCCTTTCATCCTGGCAGTCAGGGGACCACGCGGCACGGGATTAACGCGCCAACACATCATCTCTACTTTTGAGCGACGCTTGCATCACCATCCTGATTACGAGTTGGCGGAATGCTTGCGCAATATCCACCGCATTGTTGAAATTCGCCTCAACGACAAACTGGGCTACCAACCCACGCTTGGCAACGAGGTTTGGGATTGGCATGAGTGGCTGGCGCAATTTAGTGACGCCGGAAAAGTGAACCCCAAAAATCCAACCGCTGCGCGGGAAGAACTCACCGTCACCTACCTCACCGACGCGCATCGCAAATGTGCACGCACGATCGAACTCGGCATGCAAGCCTGCGGATTTGACGAAGTCAAGATAGATGCTGTTGGCAATGTTGTCGGCATCTACAAATCCAATAAGCCGCATGCCAAAACCCTGATGACCGGTTCACATTACGACACCGTGCGCAACGGTGGCAAATATGACGGGCGCTTGGGCATCTTTGTTCCCATGGCTTGCGTGCGCGAGCTCGCCCGTGATGGCAAGCGCCTGCCCTTTCATCTAGAAGTTGTCGCCTTTGCCGAAGAAGAAGGTCAACGCTACAAAGCCACCTTCTTGGGGTCTGGCGCATTGGTCGGCGATTTCAAACCTGAATGGCTTGACCAAAAAGATGCGGATGGCATCAGCATGCGTCAAGCCATGCAACAAGCAGGACTCAAGATTGCAGATATTCCCCGCTTAAAACGCCAGCCCTCGGACTACTTGGGCTTCGTAGAAGTACATATTGAGCAGGGGCCTGTTCTAAACGAACTCGATATTCCGCTGGGCGTGGTCACATCCATCAACGGGAGTGTGCGCTTTGTGGGAGAGGTCTCAGGCATGGCCAGCCATGCAGGCACCACTCCCATGGACCGCCGTCGCGATGCAGCCACTGCCGTTGCAGAACTGGCTTTGTATGTAGAAAAACGTGCCAATCAAAATGCGCAAACTTGCGTAGGAACTGTGGGTCAATTGCTGGTGCCCAATGGATCCGTCAACGTGATACCAGGTCGATGCCAATTCAGTCTTGATTTACGCGCCACCAACAATGCTGCGCGCGATGCACTCACGCAAGATGTTCTTACAGAACTAAAAGCCATATGCGAACGCCGTGGCCTGCACTACACCCTAGAAGAAACCATGCGTGCAAGTGCCGCTCCTAGCCACCCAGAGTGGCAAGCCCGCTGGGAAAGCGCTGTGCAATCACTAGGCGTGCCGTTATTCCACCTTCCAAGTGGTGCTGGCCATGATGCAATGAAGTTGCATGACGTCATGCCGCAAGCCATGTTGTTTGTGCGTGGGCAAAACGCGGGCATCAGCCATAACCCGCTAGAGAGCACCACCAGTGATGACATGCAATTGGCAATCGATGCTTTCATGCATTTGTTACATCATGTCGATGCTTAATGTCGATCTCGTATCAGCATTTACCCAATTAAATCTACCCTTCATTTTGAAGACAACCATTTTTATTGCTTATGACCAATTCCAACACATACGCCCAGCTTGACGCTTGGATTGACGCGCACTTTGACGAGCAAGTGAAATTTTTGCAAGCGCTCATTCGTGTACCTACGGATACCCCGCCCGGCAACAACGCACCCCATGCTGAACGCACAGCCGAGTTACTCCAAGACTTTGGATTTGAAGCAGAAAAATACCCTGTGCCTCAAAAAGAAGTTCAAGAATATGGACTAGAAAGCATCACCAACCTGATCGTTCGCCGTCAATACGGCCCTGGCAAAACGATCGCCTTGAATGCACACGGTGATGTGGTGCCACCCGGCGAAGGATGGACCAAAGACCCCTACGGCGGTGTGATTGAAAACGGAAAAATATTTGGCCGCGCCAGTGCAGTCAGCAAATGCGATTTCTCAACATTTACATTCGCTACGCGTGCACTAGAGGCTGTCAACGCCGCGTCTCAACACCAACTAAAAGGCACTTTGGAATTGCATTTCACCTATGACGAAGAGTTTGGTGGACTGCTTGGTCCTGGCTGGTTGCTCGAAAAAAAACTCACCAAACCCGACTTGATGATTGCGGCTGGCTTTAGCTACCAAGTGGTCACCGCCCATAACGGCTGTTTGCAAATGGAAGTCACCGTCCACGGCGAAATGGCACATGCTGCGATTCCAGACAGTGGCACCGATGCATTACAAGGTGCTGTGCATATCTTGCAAGCCCTGCACGCCCTCAATACCCAATACCTCCAAATTAGCTCTTCAGTAGAGGGCATTACCCACCCTTATTTGAATGTAGGCCAAATTCATGGCGGCACGAACACCAACGTGGTACCTGGCAAAGTCGTTTTCAAATTGGATCGACGCATGATTCCTGAAGAAGACCCTGCCGAAGTAGAAGCCAGTATTCGCCAGACCATTGAAAAAGCCGCACAGTCTTTCCAACCTGCTCGCGGTGGTAACCAGATCAGAGTAGATATCAAGCGTATTTTGTTGGCCAATTCCATGAAGCCTTTAGCAGGTAACCAAGCATTGGTAGACGCTATTCAAAAGCATGGCAAAGTTGTATTTGAAGAAGCGATACCTGCTGTAGGCACTCCTCTGTATACCGACGTACGTCTATATGCAGAACGGGGCATTCCTGGTGTGATTTATGGCGCAGGGCCTCGCACTGTCTTGGAATCGCACGCAAAGCGAGCAGATGAAAGACTAGATTTGGAAGATCTGCGCCGCGCGACCAAAGTGGTGGCCAGAACCTTGCAAGATTTGCTGCGTTAAAAAAGAAAAAAGCCTCGATTTCTCGAGGCTTTTTAGTTTTTGGCGCGGCTGGCAGGAATCGAACCCACGACCCCTTGGTTCGTAGCCAAGTAC
>CAYFLF010000066.1:0-8761 GCA_964343725.1 uncultured Bordetella sp. | reverse complement strand
ACATAGTTCGCCAATTCTTTGAGTTCCGCATTGCTGAACTGTTTGGCTACACCGCCCATCACACCGTTGTTACGGCCCCAAGCATTCGTGCCTTCTACTTTGTAAGACTTCAACGCAATGTAGAGATAGTCAGCGTTTTGTCCGGCAATTTTGGGATAGCTCGGATCGATGGGTTTGGCAAAGTTCTCGCCATGGCAGGAGGTGCACGCGCCTTTGGCAACCAAAGCAGCAACGTTGGATTTGGCTTCAGTTGCCTTTTCTGGCAGTGATGCGCCTTCTACTTTGCCGTGCGTTGAGTAGTAGGCGGAGATATCAGCAATGTCTTGATCAGACAAGGTGTCGGCAATCCCGCGCATGGTGGGATGCTTACGCTCACCTTTCTTGTATGCGGTCAGAGCGTTGGATATGTACTTGGCGCCTTGGCCTGAAATTTTGGGGACTTTGTACACTTCAGGAAAACTTGCCTGATAGCCAGGAATGCCGTGACAACCGATGCACATGGCAATTTTGGTTTCGCCAGCTTTGGCGTCGCCTTTGATCTCTTGAGAAAAACTAAGAGGCGTCGCAGTGGCGACAACAAAAGCAAACGCGAGTGAGAGAGACTTGTTCATAAATTAGGTCAGCCGAGACAGAAAAAAATTAACCTCAAATTATATAGAGCCCCCCAAAATGAAATTTACCGGTACAGATAACTACGTTGCCACCCAAGACCTGATGTTGGCCGTCAACGCTGCCATCACCCTGAAACGCCCGCTTCTCGTCAAGGGTGAGCCAGGGACTGGCAAGACCATGTTGGCAGAGGAAGTGGCCCAATCTATCGGCATGCCACTCTTGCAATGGCACATCAAATCGACCACCAAAGCCCAGCAAGGTCTCTATGAATATGACGCGGTGAGCCGATTACGCGACAGCCAAATGGCCGACTTAGACGGTGGCGAGCGTGTCAAAAACATCGAAAACTACATCATCAAGGGCGTGCTGTGGCAGGCTTTCACGTCCCAGCAACCCGTTGCCTTGCTGATTGACGAGATCGACAAAGCTGATATCGAGTTCCCCAACGACTTATTGCGTGAAATCGACCGCATGGAGTTTTATTGTTACGAAACACGCCAGCTCATCAAGGCGAAAAATCGCCCCTTGGTCTTCATCACGTCCAACAACGAGAAAGAACTACCCGACGCCTTTCTGCGCCGTTGCTTCTTTCATTACATCAAGTTCCCAGATGCAGAGACCATGCGCCAAATCGTGGCGGTGCATTACCCCAACTTGAAAAAAGAGCTCCTCAACGTCGCCATGAAAACCTTCTTCGATATCCGCAACTTGCCCGGATTGAAGAAAAAGCCTTCTACTAGCGAACTACTCGACTGGCTCAAACTCTTGGTAGCCGAGGACATTCCATTGGAAGCTTTGCAAACCCAAGACGATAAAGTGGCCGTTCCACCTTTGGTCGGCGCATTGCTCAAGAACGAGCAAGATGTCACCTTATTTGAGAAGTTAGTCTTTATGCAAAGTCGTAATCGATAGGCTGACGCTGACAAACCATCCTCCAACCTTGAAAATCCAATTTAGAAATTGATGAACCATGGGACTCCTTTTTGAAGGCTTGACTGACGCAATCGGATTTATCGTGGGCGCCTTGCTGGGGTATGGGTTGGGCGTCACATTTGGACTCAATTTATTTGATGAAGGCTATGGAACCGGAAGCGTCATCGCTATTTTGTTGGTAGGTTTAGGCGGAGGCATGGGCTTACAAGCAGCGCGCCGTATCCGAGACCGCCAAGCGCAACCTCCTGACTCCGAATAAGACACTGCGATTGAACACCCCATGTTGATCGACTTCTTCTACACATTGCGCCAAGCCAAGTTGCCGGTTTCCGTCAAGGAATACCTCACGCTTCTCGAAGCATTGCAATCGCAAGTAGTCGGGCCAGGAAGTGATGCTTGCAGCATGGACGACTTCTACTTTTTAAGTCGCACCACACTGATCAAAGACGAAAAACACTTCGATAAATTTGACCGCGCTTTTGGCTCTTACTTCAAAGGCGTTGAAATGCTGGGTGACTTCACCAAAGAAATTCCCAACAGCTGGCTAGAGAAACTTCTGCAAAACGAACTCAGTCCCGAACAAAAAGCCGCTATTGAAAAAATGGGCTGGGACGAGTTGATGGAAACATTGAAAAAACGCCTGGAAGAACAAAAAGAACGCCACCAAGGTGGCAATAAATGGATTGGCACAGGCGGCACGTCCCCTTTTGGTAACGGTGGATACAACCCACAAGGCATTCGCATCGGTGGCAAGGGCGGTAACAAAAGCGCGGTGAAAGTGTGGGAACAACGTGCCTACCAAGACTATGACGATACGCAAGAGTTAGGCACCCGCAATATCAAAGTCGCTTTGCGTCGCCTGCGCCGCTTTGCTCGCGAAGGCTCTGCTGAAGAATTGGATTTGCCTGACACCATTCGTGCCACCGCTGCCAATGCGGGATATTTGGACATCAAAATGATTCCCGAGCGGCACAACAACGTCAAAGTGTTATTGCTGATGGACGTTGGCGGAACGATGGATGAACACGTGGCGCGCGTAGAAGAAATGTTCTCGGCTGTCAAAGCTGAGTTCAAGCACTTGGAGTTTTATTACTTCCATAACTGCGTGTACGACTTTATGTGGCGCAACAACCGCCGTCGCTTTGCGGAAAAGTTTGACACCTGGGACATCATTCGCAAGTACAACAAAGACTACAAACTCATCTTCATTGGTGACGCCACCATGAGCCCTTATGAAATCTTGCAACCCGGTGGTAGCGTCGAATACAACAACGAAGAACCTGGCGCAGAGTGGTTACAACGCCTGACCCATGCGTTTCCTAAATTTGCTTGGATCAATCCAGAACCGCAAGGCGTTTGGCAATATCGCCAAAGCATCAGCATCATCCAGCAACTTGTGAGCAATCGCATGTACCCCTTGACGCTCAAAGGTCTAGAAGAGGCGATGCGGATGTTGAGTAAATAAGCGTCGCTTGCTTGATCCTGTTAGCGGATCAACAAAACCACTACAAAAGCCGCAAAGATGACAGTCCAAATGACTTTGGAATTGCGCTCCATGGCTTTGAGCCCAAGTTCCACTGTCGACAACTGCCGAGGGGGAAGCGACATGTCCCTGAACTCCGTTGTTTCTTGCGAACCGTCGCCTGACCAGGCAGTGGCATCAGAGCGTAAAAATTCTGTGAATGCCTCGTTCTCAGGTCGACTAGGATTTTGTGCAGCCTCCAGTAGCAACACTCTTTGCACCAGCAAGTAAGTGGCATAGGGTTGCTGGCTCAAAGACTGCGAAATCAATCTAGCCGCAATGTCGTCATAGACGACAGGTCTGGTTTGCGCCAATTCACGCAAAAAGCGCATCAATACATCACGTTCACTGCCAGTCATGGCTGCTCCTTTTCAGATTTATTCAATTCGCGTTTTTGCTTTTCTTTTTTTAAGTCATGCCATTGATGTGCGGCGAATACAAAAACCAATGCAAAAACACCTAATTCAATCCAGATACCCATCATGCATCTCCTAAGAGAAAAAGTTTTTCTTGTTCATCACGCTAACCCTACAATGCATCACCTTGCCGCCGTAGTTCAATGGATAGAACGAGTGCCTCCTAAGCGCTAGATACAGGTTCGATTCCTGTCGGGGGCGCCAAAGACGTCACAGCACGCATTAAATTTTCAATCGTGCTTGACTCCATGTTTCTAGTAATAAATACCAATCTTGTGTCTCGGTCTGCACTGGGCCATTGCTTGAGTTCTATGGGTGGGCTAAAAATATGTTGGACACCTTGCACCACCACAGGCTTGCCCTCCACGTTCACAATGCCTTTGAGGCGCAACATATCCGCACCACGAAGTGTTGTCAGCAATTCCAAAGCCGCAGAAAAACCGCTCCATACAAACGGATTTGAAAAACGTAACGACAGGGTTCGAATAGCCGCATCATGTCGCGAAGCGCTAGCACCCAGATACCGCCCCTCTTGTTGGGTTGCATCGGGTTTTGCGCGCATATCCTCACCTAAAAACATCAAGGCATCACTGCTTACCGATGCGCTATGCAAACCCAGTCCAGTCAACAAATTGGGCTCGACTTCTCCGTTTAAAACCTCATATTGATCTGCACGGGGGTTCAATTGAGCAAGTGTTGCACGCAACTTCTTCAAAGCATCAGGATGAACCAAGTCGATTTTGGTGATGAAGATGCGATCGGCTATGGCAATTTGTTTCACAGCCTCTTGTTGGCGTTCAAGCAAATCTGCTCCATGAAAAGCATCCATCAAGGTGACCAATCCATCTAATCTAAAGTGATGGTTGATCAAGGTATCACTCAGCAGTGTCTGGACAACTGGGGCAGGATCAGCCAATCCAGTTGTTTCAATGATGACGCGATCAAATTCTGGAATGGTGCCAGCTCTGCGCTGGTTAAACAACTCGCGCAAGCTGTCTTGCAAGTCGGTTCGCACCGAACAACAAATACAACCATTCGCCAGCAAAGACATGTTCTCGGTGACGTTGGCTACCAAATCATGGTCAATGCCTATTTCACCCACTTCATTGATGATGACGGCTGCACGACGCATGCCAGGGTGTCTGAGTAAATGCGCAATCAGCGTGGTTTTGCCGCTTCCTAAAAAACCTGTGACCAGGCTGATCGGAATTTTTCCAGCCAAAGCGTCACGAAAACTCATGCAGATTAGACGTTCATTTCCAAGATATACAAACCGCCGGTGAAACGGTCCATGGTGTAGACGATACGTCTTTCGTCTACAAACACATCATTGAGTTGGATTGCACCAGCAGGAGACAACTTAGGTGTACCAGGTACAAAGTAAGCAAGTTCTTGCACCTGATAAGGGTCCGTTGTGTCATAGACACGAACGCCGGCATTGAAAAACGACCCAATGATGAGCGTGTCTGAACAAAACGATGTGGGGATGGGCAAATTCTCATGCAAATTATGCGCACCGAATCGTCCACCGCGCTTGGCAAATGCATCGTAAGGCGGCGCGGGGAAGGTGCCGATTGGCACAGGATTTTTTTCATTGCGCGAATCAATCACCCATACCAACTTGGGCCAATCAGCGCCGTTGTCTTGCACACACTCATCGCTGACTATCCATAAATTGCGATCAAAGAGCGGTAACAAGGTATGAATAAACCCGTTGAAGGGTGGGGAGTGGTTCCAGTGCGACACCACTTTGATTTGGCTTTTGTCAGAGATGTCCAACACAAATGCGCCGCCATCAATGTAGCCAACGTATGCACGGTCTGGACGATCGGGAAACACATTGGTGTTGTGTGCACGAAAACCCGTGTCAAATTTTTGAATCAAGCGCTCTGGCGCAGGGGCAGCATCACCTTCACGGGTTCCCGGATACCACCAACGGCCCACTTCAACTGGTTTGGAAGGATTGGACACATCCAAAATCCGATAGAACTGGTCATCCAATGGATTTCGCGGCTGGAAATCTGCAGAGCCTGATGACATATGCAAATAATGCCCATCAACAAACCAAACAGCGTGCACACCACGCGAATAGGGGCCAGAACAATCAAAGTGAGAAATAAGACGCGGCTCTTCGGGTTTAGACACATCAAATAAATCCACACCTGCTGGTTTTAACCCGACCGTTTGTGTCTGGTAGGCGACAGCCATGATGTTTCCGACGACATCGAGCGAGTTCGAACGCATCTTGGCGTGCGGTAATTCGGTTTGCACCACCATTTTGGGATTTTTAGGGTCCGTCACGTCCACACCGGTGAAATTTTTGGGGGCGGATTCGTGTGCCATCCACAAAATACGTCGACCGTCCGAGGTCAGTTGCACGGACATGCCCTCGCCCATGCCGCCAAATCCACCTAGTTCATGGTGGGCAAGCAACTTCATATTGTGTGAAAGGGTTTGGTCGCTACGACCACCAGGTGTTGAGAGGTTGAGCATGGGTTTATACCGTGTTGCAAAGTAGCGTTTGATAATACAAGATTCACCCTTTGGTGCTCGCTTATGTCGGGCTTGATGTGTTTATTTTTTTAAGGTCAACATGGTCTCTTCATTTTTAAATTTACGTCGTAGCCTCATCGCCACTTTTGCCCTCAGCCTGATCGCGGTGCATGGACTCACACTTGCGCAAGCCACTAAATTTCCTGACAAGCCTGTCAAACTGATCGTGACATACCCACCAGGTGGTAGCTCAGATTTGATGGCGCGCGTGATGGGACAAAAGATGAGCGAGATATGGGGTCAGCCCGTCATCATCGAGAGTAAGCCAGGTGCCGCTGGATCTATCGGCATGGAATTCGCAGCGCGTCAACCCAATGATGGCTATACCTTTGTCATTGGCAACTTGGGGCCAGCTGGTGTGAACCCGTTGTTGTCCAAACTGCCCTACAACATGGACAAAGATTTTGTTGCAGTGGCGCTTACTGCAACCGGCCCCAATATATTGGTGGTGCCTGCTAACTCTCCCTACAAAAATCTTAAAGATGTGATTGCCGATGCAAAAGCCAATCCCAACAAAGTTAGCTACGGAACCAGTGGGCCAGGCAGCATGTCACATCTTGCTGGCGAACTTATCTCCAGACAAGCTGGCGTGAAAATGGTCAGCGTCCCTTACAAAGGTGGCGGCCAAGCGGTGACGGATGTCATCTCTGGGCAATTGCACATCATGGTCTCTGATGCCTTACCAGTTAGTCAGCACATCAAATCTGGCCGTTTACGCGCTTTGGCTATCACCAGCGAAAAGCGTTCTGCTCTCTTTCCTGATATTCCGACTTTCGCAGAAGGTGGTGTAGACGGCATCGTGGCTTTGAACTGGTGGGGGGTGTTTCTTCCAGCCGGTACGCCGCAACCGATCGTGGATAACTACAACGCCACCCTTGCAAAAATCGCATCGAATCCAGATTTAAAGGATCGCTTTAATGGACTGGGTGTCGAACCGCATGCAACTTCCCCAGCTGATTTCAAAGTTTTTTTAGCAGCTGAGAAAGCCAAGTATTCAAAATTGATTGCAGATAACAACATCAAAGCAGAATAAATTTTGCGGCTCTCCTACGTTGCTTTTGCAACGCTATTGCTCATTGCTTTTTTAATGGGTGCAAATCATGTGGCAGCACGATTTGCATTTACACATGGTGTGGACGTTACAACAGCGATTGCTGTGCGAAGCTCGGTCACCGCAACGGTGGTTGGCTTTATTTTGTGGAGCGCCAAGGTACCACGCAACTTATCGCCGCAGCATCCGCGTGCTTTACTAGCTGTTGGGGTTTTAATTGCTGCGCAAAGTTATTGCCTGTATTCGGCAGTCGCGCGAATACCTGTGGCCTTGGCATTACTGGGCTTTAACACTTATCCCTTGTGGATCGCGTTTTGGGCACGCATACTCTATCAACATCAACCGGAGTCGGTTGTATTGCGTGTCATGCCTGTGATGTTGGGCGGGCTAGCACTTGCGCTCGATGTCTTCGGAGCGGCATCTGGCCTCGGTGCACATGGGCAATGGGAAGTCATCGGAGAAGGTGTCATTTTTGCGCTCGCTGCGGCCGCCTTGTTTGGAATTGCCATGGTCTTGACACAGCATGAGTTGGGTGAATTGGATGGTCGGTTACGCACTTTCAGCACCATGACATGCGTAGCGATTTTGGCGTGGTTAACCGTGGCCACCCAAACCGGCCTGCACTTACCAGACGCTATCGAAGGTTGGGTGGGCTTATGTCTGTTGTCTCTTTTATACGGCACGGGCTTTACCATCATGTTTACTGTTTTGCCACGCCTAGGCGTGGTAGGTAACTCTGCCATCATGAATGTCGAGCCTGTATTTGCTTTGGTATTGGCATGGGTTTTATTGGATCAAGCGATAGCACCTATTCAAGTTGTCGGCGCGTTGGTGGTAGTTTCGACGGTGATGTTCTTAGGTCTACGCAAAAGATAAGGAAACAGAAATGGCTGAGCGACTTCCCCAAATTCAGTATCAAGATCTCACGCCTGAGGTTCAAACTTTGGCGGATGATATTTTGAAAGTATCAAGTGCGGCGCTTGGCGGCCCTTACAACGCATTACTGCGTAGCCCAGAGATGGCGCGACGTTGTTTTGATCTTCTAGATTATTTGCGGTTTAAAACCTCGGTATCCAAGCGCTTAAATGAGTTGGCAATTCTTATCCAAGCCCGCATTGCCAATGCGCAATACGAGTGGTGGGCGCATGCCCCTATCGCGCAACGTGCTGGCTTATCTGAAGACGTCATTGAACAACTTCGCCAGTGCCATAAGCCCGCAAACATGCAGGCCGATGAGGCTTTGGTCTATGACTATTGCGTGCAACTGACACTCAACCACCGGGTCCCAGACAAGCTATGGCAACGCGCAATCTCTGAGATGGGTGAACAAGCTGTCATTGATTTAACAGTGGTGTCTGGCACTTATGTCATGGTGAGCATGCTACTCAATGCCACCCAAGTTGAAATTCCCAATGGCGGCGCAGAACCTCTTGAAGTCATGTCACCCTTGGACATTCGAAAACGTTTATTGGTTTAATTTTTAAAAAATTGGATTGCTCATGACATTAAGACATCTTTTATGCGTCGTATTTTCTTTTTACGCTTCTCTGGTCGCAGCGCAAAACAACACCATTCGCTTAGTTGTTCCTTTTGCGACTGGAGGGCCTACTGACATTGCTGCGCGCGTCATCGCGCCGCTTTTATCAGAAGCCATGGGGAAAACTGTCATTGTGG
>CAYFLF010000065.1:0-8763 GCA_964343725.1 uncultured Bordetella sp. | reverse complement strand
ACATCGATGACAAGCAATACGCACTCCAACAAGTTGTTCCTATGCTTTCCCATCAAGAAACCAGCAAACAAGCTAGATGGGTATTGGTGGGATGTCCGCCAAGGCTGACCCGCCATAGTGGGCGCTGGTTATCACAGTCCACGCAAAAAAAATGGCGACACGACTGGTCGCAAGAAAACACACAGGAAATCGCAAGCTTGTTGAGGCAGCACAACAATCAAGTGTTCATCAAAACTGCGCATGGGCCATTGACGGAATTCACTAAAAAATTGAGTCGAGAATTTGTGTCAGCAAGAGTGATAGACGCGAGGCGTCCCAAATTAACGGCCAATCCACATCCAGTGACGGATAACCAACCGCAAGCCAAATCTGATCTGTTAGTACCAGCGGGCATACTTGCTATTGGTGCAAGCATTGCCATGGTGACTGATTAGGGAATTATGACTAATAGTTAGAAGAAGCCACACTAATGGTTATAAAAACTAGTGTGTTGGCTTTTTCTATTGCAACCATGATGTGCATGGGTTGCACTTCAATTAACAATAAGCAACTTGAAAGCCTGCAATCACCCAACTTAATTTGGCAACCTGAAGCGCAATTAAATTGGGAGCAAGTCAAGCTTCCTGGTAAGCGGGATACGCAATATTCTTTGGTGACCTTGAATGGCCACAAAACTTTAAAAGCAAATGCGCAGTCCTCTGCGAGTATGCTGCGCCAAAAAATTCGTATTGATCCAATCGCATTAAACAGTTTGCATTTCTCTTGGCAAGTTGCAGAACTGATGGCAACCGCCGATATGGCAAAGCGGGATCAAGATGATTCTCCAGTCAGAATAGTTCTCGCTTTTGAAGGAGACCGCAAAAAATTTTCAATGAAGAATACGATGCTCAGTGAGCTTTCCCACTTAGTGACTGGTGAGCCGATGCCGTACGCCACCTTGATGTATGTATGGTGTAATAACAGACCTCTAAACACGGTGATTGAAAATCCACGTACCGATCGCATACGTAAAATTGTGGTGGAATCTGGTTCTGAGCGTTTGAATCAATGGCTGACATATGAACGCAACATCAGAGCAGATTACGAAAATGCTTTTGGTGAAGCGCCTGGTGCTCTCATTGGCATTGGTCTTATGACAGACACCGACAACACGCAGAGCCATATTCAAGCTTGGTACGGGGCCATTCAATTGAAATAAACATTTTTCTCTTCCACTTAGCATGAAGCACATCAAAGTATTCAATTATTGGCCTGAGTTGGCCCCTCTTTTGAGTGCGGTCTTGCTTTTTGTGCTGCTCAAGATTTCTATGACTGGGTCCATAGCAGTCGTTTCATTTGCCATCATGATGTTGGCAGTGATTTCCTCTGTTCACCATGCAGAAGTTATCGCGCATCGATTAGGGGAGCCCTACGGTACCTTGGTTCTCGCTTTGGCTGTCACTGTGATTGAAACAGCCATGATTTTGTCAATTATGTTTACCGAAGGCGGTAAAAATGCAGCATTACCCAGAGACACCATTTATGCGGCAGTCATGATTATTTGTAATGGTGTAGTAGGGTTGTCTTTGTTGATTGGCGGATTGCACCACAAAGAGCAACTCTTTCGAATTGAGGGCACAGGATCCGGGTTTGCTGCTTTGGTGACTTTGTCAGTTCTTGTTTTGGTTTTACCGCTCTACACCATCAGTTCATCAGAGGGGACTTACACGGATTCGCAGCTTGAATTTGTGGCGCTTTCATCGCTTGCTTTGTGGTTGGTGTTTGTATTCATACAAACTATTCGACACAGAGATTATTTTCTTCCAGCAACAGATATGCAAGACGAATCGGTGCATGCAACGCCCCCTACATCCTCGCAGGCTTGGATCAGTTTTGTTCTGATGACCATATCTCTGATATGCGTAGTAGGTTTTGCAAAATTACTTTCACCCACTATTAAATCGTTGGTCACAGTTTACGACGCGCCAGATGCAGTGGTTGGTATTGTGATTGCGCTGATTGTTTTATTGCCAGAAACTTGGGCTGCTCTCAGAGCCGCTATGGCAGACCGTTTGCAAACAAGTATGAATTTAGCCATCGGGTCTGCATTAGCGAGTATTGGGTTGACTATTCCTTTGGTAATTCTTTTCTCTGTCCTGTTTGACTTTAACTTGATGCTGGGCTTGGAAGACAAAGATGTTGTCTTGCTTGGACTTACATTTCTTGTGGGAACAATCACCTTAGGTTCTGGCAAAACCAATGTGATGCAAGGCGCAATTCATCTGGTGTTGTTTGCAGCCTTTTTATTCTTGACGCTTATTCCCTAGACTCGATTGACAAAGTGTGGCGCGTCAGACTATCTGACGCCACCTAATGGACTACCTTTAGTTAAAGAAACGCTTCAACTTATCCGCCCATCCACCTTCTGCGGGAGAATGTTTCGTTCCGCCTTTTCTCAGTGAATCGTCTAGTTCTTTGAGTAATTTACGTTGATGCTCAGTGAGTTTGACTGGGGTCTCTATGGAGATATGGCAGTACAAATCACCAGGAAAACTAGAACGTAAACCTTTCATGCCCTTGCCGCGTAAACGGAACTGCTTGTCGTTTTGCGTGCCTTCTGGAATGTCAATAGCAGCTTCGCCAGAGAGTGTGGGGACACGGATTTCTCCACCGAGCGCCGCTGTGGTGAAACTAATCGGTACCGAGCAATGCAAGTCGTCGCCGTCTCGCTCAAAGATGTCGTGTTTCTTTAAGCGAATTTCGATGAACAAATCACCAGGTGGGCCTCCGTTGGTACCGGGTTCACCATTACCCGTGCTACGGATGCGCATGCCGTCGTCAATACCCGCAGGAATTTTGACTTCCAGGGTTTTTTGTTTTTTGACTTTTCCTTGACCATGGCAAGTGTTGCAAGGATCGGGAATGATCTTGCCAGATCCACGGCAATGCGGGCAGGTCTGCTGCACACTGAAGAAGCCTTGACGCATTTGTACTTGGCCACTTCCGTTACAAGTGGTGCAAGTCTTGGCAGAGGTTCCTGGCTTGGCACCAGTCCCGTGGCAAGGATCGCATTCGTCCCAGCTAGGAATGCGAATTTCTGCATCTTTGCCTTTGGCGGCCTCTTCTAGGGTGATCTCCATGGCATAACTCAAATCATTGCCACGGTAGACCTGTCGACCACCCGCACCGCGTCGCGCTTGTCCAAAAATATCACCAAAGATATCGCCAAATGCTTCACCAAATCCACCAGCAAAACCTGCCCCACCAGGGCCACCACGCATATTGGGGTCGACTCCAGCGTGGCCGAATTGGTCGTAGGCAGCGCGCTTCTCTGGGTCCGAGAGCATCTCGTAGGCTTCTTTACATTCTTTGAATTTCACCTCCGCGTCTTTGGCTTTATCGCCTTGATTGCGGTCGGGGTGATGCTTCATCGCGAGTTTGCGATAAGCCTTTTTGATTTCGTCCTCGCTGGCATTTTTGGGGACACCCAAAATTTCGTAAAAGTCGCGTTTAGTAGCCATGATGTTGTTGCTATGAAATATGCCAACGCCGCGCTGACCCTTGTGAGGTCTTGGCGCGGCGCACGGAGCTAAAAAGAATTAGCCTTTTTTGACTTCTTTGACCTCTGCGTCAACAACGTTGTCGTCGGCAGGTTTGGTGCTTTCGTTCGCAGCGCCAGGTGCGCCGCCTGCAGCTGCTTGTTGCGCTTGCATGTCGGCGTAGACTTTTTCACCAAGCTTTTGAGAAACAGTCATCAAGGCCTCGGTCTTTGCATCGATCTCAGCTTTGTCTTCGCCTTTCAAAGCAGTTTCAACTTCTTTGATGGCAGCTTCGATTTTTTCTTTTTCGCCCGCGTCGAGTTTGTCGCCATGCTCGTTCAAGCTTTTCTTCACGCTGTGAACAGCGGCGTCGGCTTGGTTGCGAGATTGCACAATTTCCAACTTCTTCTTGTCTTCAGCAGCGTTGAGTTCCGCGTCTTTGACCATTTGTTGGATCTCTTCCTCGGACAAACCAGAGTTCGCCTTGATCGTGATTTTGTTTTCTTTGCCAGTCGCTTTGTCTTTGGCACCTACATGCAAGATACCGTTGGCGTCAATATCAAAGCTCACTTCAATTTGAGGCGTGCCACGAGGAGCTGGGGCAATGCCTTCTAAATTGAATTCACCGAGAGATTTGTTACCAGAGGCCATTTCGCGCTCACCTTGGTAAACCTTGATGGTCACAGCAGGTTGGTTGTCATCTGCAGTTGAGAAGGTTTGCGCAAACTTGGTGGGAATCGTGGTGTTCTTGGTGATCATCTTGGTCATCACACCGCCCAAGGTTTCAATGCCCAAGCTCAATGGGGTGACGTCAAGTAACAACACATCAGAGCGGTCGCCTGATAGCACTTGGCCTTGGATGGCTGCACCAACAGCGACAGCTTCGTCAGGATTGACATCGCGGCGTGGATCTTGGCCAAAGAACTCTTTGACTTTTTCTTGTACCTTTGGCATGCGGGTCATACCGCCAACCAAGATGACGTCATTGATTTCACTCACAGAAACGCCAGCATCTTTGATGGCGGTGCGGCAAGGAGCAATGGTGCGTTCGATCAATTCTTCAACAAGTTGCTCGAGCTTGGCACGGTTGAGTTTGATGTTGAGGTGTTTAGGACCAGAGGCATCAGCCGTGATGTAGGGCAGATTGATGTCGGTGCTGGTCGAAGAGGACAGTTCAATCTTGGCTTTTTCAGCAGATTCTTTCAAGCGCTGTAGGGCCAAAACATCTTTAGACAAATCAACGCCAGACTCTTTCTTGAATTCCGCAATGATGAAGTCGATGATGCGTTGGTCAAAGTCTTCACCGCCTAAGAAGGTGTCGCCATTGGTGGAGAGCACTTCAAATTGTTTTTCGCCATCAACGTCTGCGATTTCAATGATCGACACGTCAAAGGTACCGCCACCTAGGTCGTACACGGCAATTTTGCGATCGCCTTTTTCTGATTTATCTAGACCAAAGGCCAATGCCGCCGCAGTAGGTTCGTTGATGATGCGTTTGACATCTAAACCAGCGATGCGTCCGGCATCTTTAGTGGCTTGACGTTGTGCGTCATTGAAATATGCGGGAACCGTGATCACGGCCTCGGTGACATCTTCGCCGAGGTAGTCTTCAGCGGTTTTTTTCATCTTGCGCAGAATTTCAGCGCTGATTTGAGGCGGGGCTAATTTGTTGCCACGAACTTCTACCCAGGCGTCACCGTTGTCAGCTTTGGCGATGGTGTAGGGCATCAAGTCGATGTCTTTTTGCACTTCTTTTTCGGCGAATTTGCGGCCGATCAAGCGCTTGACAGCGAACAAGGTGTTGCGTGGATTGGTAACGGCTTGGCGTTTGGCCGAAGCACCAACCAAAATCTCACCATCTTCTTGGTAAGCAATGATGGAAGGGGTGGTGCGCGCGCCTTCGGCGTTCTCAATCACCTTGGTGGAGTTGCCCTCCATGATGGCCACACACGAGTTGGTGGTGCCTAAGTCAATGCCAATGATCTTTCCCATTTTTTTCTCCGGTAATTTCTAACAATTCAGATGAGGAACAGTTGTGGATAACTTTTCCAATTTCAAGTCTTTTTGTGTGGTTTTTCCTGTTTGGTGCTTGTGACGTGCGGGCTATGAGTCAGTTCCTGTTTATTTGGGTGCCGAAACAGTGACCAGGGCAGGGCGTAAAACTCTCTCAGCGATTAGGTAGCCTTTTTGCAAAACAGAGACAACAGTGTTGGGCTCTTGTTCAGCGGGTACGACGCTGATGGCTTGGTGATGGGCTGGGTCAAATTTGGTGCCAGCAGTGGGGTCGATTGCGATGATTTTGTTGCGCTCCATCGCGCTTTTGAGTTGGCGAAGCGTTGCTTCAGCACCTTCACGGATCTGTTCTGGCGTGGCGGTTTGGATGGCAAGACCGGCTTCGAGGCTATCGAGAACGGGAAGCAGGCTATCAGCAAAACTTTCGAGTGCGAATTTGCGGGCTTTGGAAACTTCTTCATCTGCACGACGACGGGCATTTTGAACTTCAGCTTGTCCGCGAACAAATTGGTCTTGTAACTCTGCTACTTTGGCTTGAAGAATGGCTACTTCTGCTTGCGCTGCTGCCAAGGGGTCAAGTGGCTCTTGAGCGTCTGGGGGTGTTGCTGACGCAGAAGCATCACTGGTGAGAGGCTGCGCGGGGTCTTCTTGATTGGTTTGACCTTGGGTTTGCGATGGCTGCAAGGGGTCGTTGTGAGATTGAGGATCGGACATGGTCTTGGGACGGAAATCTTGTTGAAAACAAAGCTTGCTAGAGACTTGAGGCCAAAAACCATAAGTTCAAGAGGGAAACGCTCAAATAGAAGCAAAAAGGGGGCTAAGTAGCCCCCTTTTTGTCAATCAAAAGAACTTATTCGACGGCAATGAGCTCGACATCAAACTTCAAGGTGGCATTTGGGGGAATGACGCCTCCCGCACCGCGCGCGCCGTAGCCTAGTTCTGGTGGAATGATGAGCGTGCGCTGGCCACCGATCTTCATACCTTGCACGCCTTCGTCCCAGCCTTTGATGACCATGCCGGCACCTAGTGAAAACTCAAAGGGATCGTTTCGGTCACGGCTGGAGTCAAACTTTTCGCCTTGCTCGCCGTTTTCGTAAAGCCAGCCGGTGTAGTGCACGGTGACAAATTGGCCAGATGTCGCCTCATCGCCATCACCAAGGACAGAGTCGGTGAATTGCAAGCCGGATGGGGTGGTGTTCATGTAGGGTCCTTAAAAATGTTTGATGTCATAGGACAGTGTACTCATAGGTAAATCTTTTGCAGCAATCGGGAAAGAGTTTGTCGCTCGCCATCGGTGAGTGCAGAGCTAGCTTTGAGACCCGAATCCTTGGCGGTTTTCTCGGCTTCCTGCATCAAGGCCTCACCGCTTTCGGTCAGTGTGAGTCCCATCGCGCGTCCGTCAGTTGGGTGGGGCTCGCGTTCCACTAATTGGCGTTTCTCAAAACTCTTTAAAAAGACCACCATGTTGGGTGGCTGAATATTGAGCGCGTGACACAACTGACGAGAAGTAATGCCTGGATTGTGTCGAATCAAAGAAAGTACAGAGAAGTCCACCGGGCGCAAATCAAAACTGGCCATATCGATGTGGAATTGCTCGATGATGGCCAGCGAGGCTCGGCGGGCGTTGTAGCCGAGCAAACTCTGTAGATAGGATGCGTCCAAATTAAGACTCAGCCGTAAATCCTATGCGTTTCACGATGGGGCCCCAAACATCGAATTGCTTCTTCATGTCGCGGACCATGTCTTCAGGACTTCCACCAACGGGCACCATGCCAGACAGTGCTAGGCCCTCGATGACACTCTTGTCTTTGAGCGCTACGTTCATCGCTGCATTGGCTGCTGACACTACAGAAGCAGGCGTTCTGGCGGGGGCAAAAAATCCAAACCATTCTTCCACGATCAAGTCAGGGAAACCTTGTTCGATGAAGGTAGGAACCTCAGGCACAAAAGCTGAACGGGTGCGACCTGAAGTGGCGATGATTCGAATTTTTCCGGCCTTGTGGTTTGCGATGAAGTCACCGTGTGGAGTGAACATGGAGGCAAGTTGTCCACCTAGCATGTCGGCAATGCCAGGCACGGAACCGCGGTAAGGAATGTGTTTGAGATCGACATGGTTATTCAAACCAAGCAATGCGCCCAAAAAGTGGGGAGTTGATCCTGCAGCAGGGGAGCCATAACTCGCATCGTTTGGATTGGCTTTCGCCCAAGCCAAATAGTCTTTGACCGTCTTAACCGTGTTGGGAACCAACGGACCGACTGCTAAACCGTGCGACAACATGGAGGCCATGCCAACAGGAACAAAATCTTTGAAAGGGTCGTAGCTCAGTTTGCTATAGATGTGCGGGTAAATCGCCATCATGGAATAGGGAGTTAGCAACAAGGTAGCTCCGTCTGGGTTTGCGGATTTCACCGTCTCCACCGCGATTCGGCCTGCCGCTCCCGTTTTGTTTTCCACTACCGCTGTCTTGGTGTAGTTGGAGCCACTGATCTTGTCGCCGACACGGCGGCTGGTGACGTCAGCACTTCCACCAGCTGGGAAACCGTTGACGATTTTGACGACTTCCAAAGGCAAAGCACTTTGGGCGAATGCGCTCCAGGGGCTCAGGGCGCTTGCAGCTGCCGGCGCTAGGGCGGCTTGCATAAATTGACGGCGATTGTTGTCCATATAGATCTCCCAGTAAAAAGTTGTTGAAGAAGTGGTGGTTAGTAAGGTGTCTAGAGTTGGTGAGTTAGTGAGTAAGCAAAGTATTTGGGGCAGTTCCTGCGTGCATAGCCTGCACCAAACCGTCTCGGTGTTTGAGCACCGCGCGCTGGTTGATGGAACCTTTGTCAGTGACCTCGCCGAGGTCAATGGATGGTGGCTCAGCCATCAAAACCATCCGCGCTACACGAGAGGCGCTGCCCGTGGCTGTTTTGGCCAAACCGTTGAGCACAGTTTGGAAATGCGCCAAAACGGCTGGACTGGCCAAAACCTCTGCCATGGACGCATCCGCGCCCAGTCCACTCAAACCGCGCACAGCGGCGGTTGGGAAAATCATGGCGCCTACTTCGTGCATGTTCAAACCGGTGATCACCGCGTCTTGCACATAGGGCGCACCTGCGCCGATGATCTTGCTACGCAAAGGCCCCACGCTGACAAAAGTGCCTGTCGCAAGCTTGAAGTCTTCGGCAATGCGTCCGTCAAATTTGAGCCCTTGGTGGACGTCGTTTTCATCGATCCATTTCACCGCAT
>CAYFLF010000064.1:0-9100 GCA_964343725.1 uncultured Bordetella sp. | reverse complement strand
TTGTTCAATTTGTCTTTCATCGCGCTGTCTAAAACCAAGCCTTCTCTTAGCGACACAAACAAAGGCATATAACTTTCTCGGCCTAGATATTCCAAGTCCACCACCATGCTGTCGAGCACTTCCGGCAAGGCTTCTACGGCACTGTAAATTTCACTGGTTCCCATGCGCAAACCATGTCGGTTGATGGTGGCATCGCTGCGACCATAAATGACACATGCGCCTTCGGCTGTGATCTTGATCCAATCCCCATGTCGCCAAACGCCGCCCATGTCTGGGCTACCGTCACCGCCACCGGGTTTGCGGCCAAGACCTGCTGGGTACATCTCAAAATAACTGGCCAAATACCGCGCGTTGTTTTTATCGTTCCAAAAATACAAGGGCATGGAAGGTAAAGGTTGCGTACAAACCAACTCGCCGACTTCGCCAATGACGGGTTTGCCTTCTTCACTCCACGCTTCTACGGCACAGCCCAACATGCGGCATTGCATTTCGCCCAAGCGTGTTGGTAATTCGCGATTGCCACCAATGAAAGCGCCTGCGAAGTCAGTGCCGCCAGAGATGTTGCACCACCAGACATCATTTCCAATTTGTTTGAATTGTTCCGTTCCCCAGCGTTGCGCTTCTTCACTCAACGGTGAACCCGTTGTGCCTAAGGCTCGAACGGATTTGAGTCCTGGTATTGCTTGCAAGTCAACGCTTGCTTTTTGACAGTTCGCAAAGAATGCTGCGCCTGCGCCAAAAAACGTCACGCCATGTTTGCCTGCAAAGCGCCATAAAGTAGACCAATCGGGCTTGTCTTTGTTGCCCCCTGGGTTGCCGTCATAAATGACGCATGTCGTGCCATTGAGAAGTCCTGCAATTTGTGCATTCCACATTACCCAACCTGTTGAGCTGTACCAGTGGTAGCGCTCTCCAAAGCTATTGGGGTGGTAACTACAACCAATATCGTTGTGCAGAATTTTGAGCGCCAGCGCAATGACCAATGTGCCCCCATGTCCGTGCACGATTGGTTTTGGAAGCCCTGTTGTACCACTGGAATACACAATCCAAAGCGGATGGTCAAACGGCAACCAGAGTGGTTCAAAACTATTTATCTGATCGCTACTCTGCGCCAAAATCGTATCGAGATTTTCGCTATTGCTTAGCGTGGCATCTGCATTCAAGTTTCTGCACAAAATCACATGTTGAAGGGTAGGCAAGCCATCGCGCAGTGCTTGCACGACCTGCAAGCGGTCATGGTCCTTACCACCATATGTCACCCCATCGCAGGCAATCAGCACTTTGGGCTCTATTTGCTGAAATCGATCCAGCACCGCATGTGTACCCATATCCGGCGCGCACATGCTCCAAACCGCACCAATGCTCATACACGCCAACATGGCAATAGCCGCTTGTGTGATGTTGGGCAAATAGGCGGCCACTCTGTCGCCTGGTTGCACGCCTTGCGCTTGCAAATGCAGGGCTAGTGCAGCCGTTTGTCTTTTTAACTCAGGCCAACTCAGTTGCTGTGTTTGTCCTTTTTCGTTTTCACTAATGATGGCAGCTAGCCCAGCCGCATGCGCTGCATCACAGTGGCGAAATACCTGATGCACATAATTGGTTTGCGCACCTGTAAACCACTGCGCATTGGGCATGGTGTTGTGTACCAAGGCCGCGCTATGCGGGGTAGGTGATTGCAACTCAAAGTAATCCCAAATGCTTTGCCAAAAAGCGTTTAGGTCTGTCACCGACCAGCGCCAAAGCGCATCGTAGCTGTCAAAGTGCAGGCCTCTGTGCTCTTTCAACCAATTTTGGTAGAGGCGAATTTGCGGAATAAAAGGAGGTTGCTGCATCTTGCGCATTTTGTAATAGTTTGGCAGGCATCTGCCAGTGTTCTATTTGAGTTTGTCTAGGCTCAAAATAAAGTTTGCCGCCGTCGTTAAATCATCCATCAATGCCTGTCTGGCCGCTTTTGCATTTTTAACTTGCATCGCATTTAATATTTTTTGATGATGATGCTTCGCGGGTCCCTGTGTCAAACGCTTGGAGCCCGAGCGCATATCTAGATTCAATACTGGTCCCACTTGCAACCATAGGCCTTCCACAATATTCATCAAGGTAGGCATTTGGGCTGCTCGGTAAGCCGTGAAATGGAATCGCATATTGGCATCAATTGCCACCGTTGCATCGGGCGTTTTACGTTTCACTTCTTTTGAAAACACCTCGTGGTAGTGCGCGAGCTCTTGTAATTGCGGTTTGGTGATGCGTTGCGTTGCGTGCTCGAGTGCCAACCCTTCTACCTGCAAGCGTATCGCCAGTAACTCCAGAAATTTTTCCTTTGTCATAACCGGTACACGCACTGATTTATTGGGCAAGAATTCCAATGCGCCTTCTGCCGCCAATTGCCGAAGTGCTTCTCGCACTGGCATTTGGCTAGTCCCTACCGCTTCTGATAAATTTTTAAGCGTTAGTCTTTGACCTGGTTGCACACGTCCACTCATGATGAGTTCACGTAAGTCGCCATAAACACGCTGCGACATGGTTTCATGCACGATGCGCTCTATCGGAAGCGCAACCAAATCTGGGGCCACAGGGTAAGTCCTAGTTATTTATTCGTTAAATTTATTCTGCCATGAAATATATTTGATCAAACATCATATGGTGTTTTTTCAGTAATGCATTTCCCTAAGGAGTTCGAATGAAAGATGTCTCTCACTCACGACGCAGACTTGTGATGGCTGGCTCGGCTGTTGGCGCTATTTCCGCAATGGGCTTTCCTGCCATTGTGAAAGCACAGTCCGACAAAATTCGCATTGGCCATCTCACACCACTCACTGGATTCTTAGGCCCACTGGGTGAATACGGCACCATGGGCATTAAGCAAGCGATTGACGAAGTCAATAAAGCGGGCGGCGTCATGGGGCGTCAACTGGAACTCATCACCGAAGACTCTGTAAATCCCGCCACTGCCGCAAGCAAAGCGCAACGCATGTTTGAACGTGATGGCATCACGTGCTTATTGGGTGAAATCAACTCTGCTGCGGGACTCGCGATCAGCCAAGTGGCTGCGCGAAACCAAAAAATCTTCATCAACACTGGCGGTAACTCCGACGAGTTGCGCGGCAAGAGTTGTAATAAGTTCATGTTCCATCTGGAATGTGCCAACTCGATGTATGTCAACACTTGTGGTCGTGCGCTCTTGCAGCAAGGCATGGTCAAAGGTAAAAAGTGGTACTTCCTCACAGCCGACTACGCGTTTGGCCACGACTTAACCCGTGTGGCACGTAACTTTTTGGCAGCTCAAGGTGGCGAGGTTGTCGGCGAAGACAAAGTGCCAACTGATGCGACGGACTACTCCGCTTATCTGCTCAAGATTCGCCAAGCGAAACCCGATGTGGTCATTTCTAATTTGGCAGGCACGCAAATTACCAGCTTCATGAAGCAATATTCTGAATACGGTCTACCGTTTAGCGTTGCTGGATTTGGTTTTGACACCGCCTTGGCTTGGGGTGCAGGCGCTGACAATTTTGTGGGCACTTGGCCTGTTCCTTGGCACCACGACATCAACACCCCCACATCCAAAGCGTTTGTCGCTGAATTCACCAAGCGTTATGGCAAACCACCAGAGAACCAAGCGTGGGGCGACCATGTGGTGCTCAAGGTTGTTGCCCAAGCCATGACCGAAACCAAGTCGACCGATACCTTGAAACTGATCGACTATTTTGAGAAGGGTGCTCAGTTTGATATTCTGAAAGGGCGCAAAGGTTACTTCCGCGCTTGGGACCATCAACTGATGCAAGAGATGTACACCATGTCGCCCAAGAAAAAAGGCACGGCCAAAGACAAGTGGGACTTTCTGCAACTCGGCGCCTCGGTTCCCTCTGCCAACGAGTCGTTGGAAATCATCGCGCCAACACGCCAAGAGAACAACTGCACGCTTTAATGTTTAGTAGAGGTGGCGCATCACTGCGCCACCTTTTTTGTTGGTCTTTTAGTTGCCCACATGCATAACTTATTTCTTGTGTCGTTTGTTTGGGTTCTTAGCGCATGGAACTGATTTTTTTTACGGAGCAACTGCTCAACGGTCTCCTGGTTGGCGGCTACTATTTATTAATTGCGCTTGGACTGTCCTTGATCTTCAGTTTGGGCGGCATAGTCAATTTGTCGCATGGTGCGTTTTATGCACTTGGCGCTTACGGCGCCGTGATGATGACCGAGCAGATAGGGTTTTTTGGCTCATTGGCTGCTTCACCTGCATTAGTTGGTCTGCTTGGCATCGCCTTTGAGCGCTATTTGCTCAAACCCTTTTATGAAAAAGATCCTATCTTGGGTTTGTTACTCACCTTTGGCCTATCCATGGTGGCCGAACAAATCATTCGCATGACTTGGGGCTCCACACCTTTGCAGTTCACGATTCCGAGCGAACTCAAAGGCCAAATCATGATGGGAGACTTTATATATTCCCGCTACCGCATGCTGATGCTCGCCGTTGTTTTGTTGATGTTGGTAAGTTTATGGTGGCTGCTACACAAAACAGCTTTTGGTCGTGTGGTGCGTGCGGGCACCCAACGTCCCGACATGGTGGCCGTTTTAGGAATTGAACTCAATCGCTACATGACTTCTGTCGTGGTGTTGGGTGTGGGATTGGCAGCACTGGCCGGCGTATTGATGGCGCCGCTTGCAGGTGTACATCCTGCGATGGGTGCAGAAATCATGACCGCCGCTTTTGTGGTGGTAGTGATCGGTGGTCTAGGAAGTTTCTGGGGCGTCGTCCTCGCGGCAGCGCTGGTGGGCGTATGCCGCGGTGTCACGACGTATTTCTACCCGCCTGCATCAGAAGCATCTATGTACATATTGATGATGCTAGTTTTATTGTTACGCCCCCGCGGTTTATTGGGTGAGCGCATTGAACGTTTTGAATAGTCGCACCATGCAACCGTCCGCATCTCAAAAATATTTTCCGCTGTGGATCACCTTGCTGGGCCTCATGGCTTCGCCACTGGTCATGCGCGCATTAGGTCTCACCCCTGGTACCGCAATTGATGTCGTGATTTTTGCGATTGCAGCGCTTGGATTGAATTTATTAGTGGGCCATACCGGTCTCACTTCATTTGGGCACGGCGCTTTTTTTGGCATCGGCGCCTATGCCGCCGCACTATCCCAAAAGCACTGGTTTGAAGGTCAACTGATATTGCCTTTGCTATTTGCGGTGGCGTTTTCTGCCGTCTTGGCAACTGTCATTGGCGCTTTGATTTTGCGACGCAGAGGTGTGTATTTTTCTTTGCTGACACTCGCCTTCTCTGCACTTACCTATGCGATTGCATTTCGCTGGACCAGCTTTACCGGCGGTGAAAACGGTTTGGGCAATGTGGTTCGGCCTGCGATTGGCGTGGTTCGCCTAGATGAAGCCGTGCCATATTTAATTGCCGTCAGTGCCATCGGTTGGTTGGTGTTATTTTTCAACTGGCGCCTACTGCGATCACCATTCGGTCATGTGATGGCGGCAATTCGTGAAAACGAGCAACGTGCGCAATTCCAAGGCTATAACACGCAACGCTATAAGTGGGTGGTTTTTATTCTGTCTGCCACTGTCACGGGTCTTGCCGGAGCATTGCTCGCTTTCCACCACCGTTTTGCATCTGCTGACCCAACATCGGTGGCGTTTTCCGGAGAAATGTTGGCGATTGTGGTGATTGGCGGCATGCATAGCCTATTGGGCCCCGTGATCGGCGCGTTTTTCTACATTTTGTTCAGAGAGTTTTTATCGATTTGGACACCCAATTGGTTGCTGTATTTCGGCCTCTTATTTGTCGGCTTCATTATTTTTTCGCCCAACGGATTAGTCGGCGTGTGGGCACGCATTGCACAGCGATGGAATCCTTTGCCGGAAACAGACGCGGCCATGAGCGCCCGAAAAATCTACCAAGGTCTGCCTTTCCCATCATTTTTACAACCGCAGACCCAAAACGGCACTGCATTACACGTGTCTGGTCTGGCAAAAAGTTTTGGCGGTGTGCAAGCCGTCAAAGACTGCGGGCTTTCTCTTGCAACCGGCATCCAAGCACTGATTGGCCCCAACGGCTCTGGCAAAACCACGACATTCAATTTGATTTCTGGTTTGTTCACGCCTGATAAGGGTGAAGTTCGCTTGTACGGCCAAAGCATTCAAGGTTTATCGGCGCATGACATCAGCATGCAAGGTTTGGCCCGTTCTTTTCAGATCACCAATTTATTCAAAGGCTTGACGATTTACGAAAACTTGCGTCTGTCGCTGCAAGCGCGTCATCCTGGTCGCTACAACATGTGGCGCGATGTGGACAGCTATACATCTGTTCAAGCGCAAACCACTGAACTGGTGCGCTACTTAGGTCTAGAGGGTATTGATACGGTGCCCGCAGGAAGCATGTCGTATGGCGGCCAACGCTTGGTTGACATGGGCATTGCTTTAGGTTGCCATCCACGTGTTCTTTTATTAGATGAGCCACTGGCAGGTTTGGCGGCTGCAGAGCGTGAACGCGTCACGCATTTGGTGCAAACCATTCAACACCACATCCCCGTTTTGATTGTCGAACACGACCTAGACCGTGTCTTGGCTATCTCGCAAGAAGTTACGGTGATGAACGATGGCGATGTCTTGATGAGCGGAAATCCAGATGCCGTGCGCCAAGACACACGCGTGCAAATGCTCTACACCGGCACAGGAATTCCAGACATTCAAGCACGCACCAGCAGCATGGGCCAATCCGATGATTTGCTGTTGTCGTTTAACGGTGTCAACAGTTTTTATGGCAAGAGCCATATCTTGAATGACGCTTCATTGAACATTCGCCGCGGTGAAATCGTGGCGCTACTGGGTCGCAATGGTGCGGGCAAGTCCACTTTGCTAAAGACCTTGATGGGCTTGGTACAGGCGAGTAGCGGAGAAATACTTTTTGAAGGGCGCCCCATAGAAGGTTTGCGCACGCAAGAGATTGCCAAAGCAGGCATCGGTTATGTCCCACAAGGCAGAGGTCTTTTTGCTGGCATGTCTGTACGCGACAACTTGGCACTCGGTCGAATGACGCGTCTCAACCCAGAACTGGGTGGTGTCTGCTGGGATGAAGAAAAGATTTTGGATTACTTCCCGCGTTTGAAAGAACGCATGGATACAGATGCGGACTATTTATCGGGCGGCGAACAGCAGATGGTGGCGGTTGCGCGCGCACTGTCTGGCAACGTGAAGCTGTTGTTATTGGATGAGCCGTTCGAAGGACTTGCACCAGCGGTTGTCAACGAGCTCTTCACCGTCTTTGACCGTCTGCGCAGTGAGATTTCTATTTTGATCGTCGAACACAACTTGGACTTGGTCCTTGCATTGTCTGACCGTGTGTTTGCATTAGAACGTGGACAAGTCTTCCACGAGGGGCCGTCGCAAGATTTGCTGACGGATTTGGATTACCGTAAAAAAATTCTTTGGATGTAAATGCGCACTTCACTTAATTTTCAACTCACTGGCCAGCGCGCTGTCGTCACGGCTGGTGCGCAGGGCATTGGCTTGGCCATCACAGAGGCCTTGTTACAGCAAGGTGCTGAAGTACATCTATGCGACGTTGACCGCGCAGCCTTGGACAAAACAAAAGCGCAATATCCGCAAGTGCATATAAGTCACACCGATGTTGGCAATGAAGCACAAGTGCTCGCCATGTTTTCTGAAATTCAAGCGCGTTGGGGGCAACTTGACATCTTGGTAAACAACGCAGGTATTGCGGGCCCAACTGCCGCCATCGAAGACACCGTTCTTCAAGAATGGCAACAAACGCTCGATGTCAATTTGACGGGCGCGTTTTTGTGTACGCGTAGCGCTGTACCTTTGATCAAAAAGGCCAAAGGCGGCAGCATTGTGAATATTTCCTCCGCCGCAGGTCGCCACGGGTTTCCTTTGCGCTCGCCCTATTCCGCCACCAAGTTTGGTGTGATTGGTTTGACACAAACTTGGGCGATGGAGTTAGGACCTAGCGGCATCCGCGTGAACGCTATCTTGCCTGGCATTGTGGAAGGCCCACGCCAAGACCGCGTGTTGGGCGCAAAAGCCCAAGCGTTTGGTATTTCGCTGGAAGCCATGCGCCAACGTGCACTCGAGAGAGTCTCTTTGCGACGCATGGTGACTGCACAAGATATTGCGGCGCAAATCGTTTTTATATGTTCACCCGCAGGTGCGAACATTTCTGGGCAAAGCCTCTCTGTAGACGGTAACGTGGAGACATTAGTGCAATGACAACTTCAAACCACTCCCCCAAAATCGGCGTCGTCGGCGCTGGCTTGATTGGTCGCGCGTGGGCCATGGTGTTTGCCCGTGCAGGCTTGCAGGTCAAAATTTTTGACGCAGATGCCAAAGCACTCAGTGCTTGCATGGGCCATATAGAAACGCTGGTGCAAGATATGCGCAATGCGGATTTGGTTCAAGAAAATCCCAGTGCCATTGTTCAGCGCATTACGCCTGTGAGCACCTTGGCAGAAGTCTGCGCAGACGTCGATTTGATCCAAGAGAACATTCGCGAAACGGTAGAGGCGAAGATCGATATTTTTTCGAAAATGGATGCGCTCACACGTAAAGACACCGTGTTGGCGAGCTCCACATCGTGGCTTCCGACCTCTTTGTTTACCAAAGAGCTCGCAGGCCGTGATCGTTGTTTAGTAGCTCACCCAACCAATCCACCGTATTTAATTCCGCTGGTAGAAGTCAGCCCTGCGCCATGGACGTCGGACAAAGCAACGCAATCTGCCATGGCACTTTACAAGTTAGTGAAGCAAGAACCTGTCTTGGTGCGCAAAGAAATACATGGCTTCTTGCTCAATCGGGTACAGGGTGCGGTTTTAAATGAAATGCTCAATCTGTATGAGCAAGGCTTTGCCAGCTCCGAAGATCTCGACAAAGTCATGAAGTTTGGCTTGGGTTTGCGTTGGTCGTTTATGGGGCCGTTTGAAACCATTGATTTGAACGCCCCAGATGGCGTTGTCGATTACGCCAATCGATATGGCCATACATATGCCGAAGTCAGCAAAACCCAAGCAGACAACACATGGGCTCCCCAAGTGATTGCCCAAATTGAACGTGAGCGCAGACAAGTTCTGTCGCATGACG
>CAYFLF010000063.1:0-9101 GCA_964343725.1 uncultured Bordetella sp. | reverse complement strand
GCTACCAGATCTCGATCACCTATGTCGCCGTGCACAAACACATGGCGCTTATCGTCTTTCAAACTTGCAAGATTTGCCAAATTACCAGCATAGGTCAGCTTGTCTAGGTTGACCACCGTCTCATTCGAAGATGCAAGCCATGTGTGAACAAAGTTACTGCCAATAAATCCTGCGCAACCTGTTACCAAGATCGTCATTTTGAGCCTTTAGCGCCTTCAGAATTGACACGGCCGTATTTGTCCTCGAACCGCACAATATCATCTTCACCTAAATAAGATCCTGATTGCACCTCTATCAAGTGCAAAGGCACTTTGCCAGGGTTTTCCAACGAGTGGATCACGCCAACCGGTATGTAGACCGATTGGTTTTCCGTGACCATTTTTTCTACGTCACCAATACGCACCAATGCCGTTCCCGAGACTACCACCCAATGCTCAGCACGGTGATGGTGCATTTGCACCGACAACTTAGCCCCCGGATTCACAGTAATTCGCTTCACTTGGAAGCGTTCACCATGGTCCACAGAATCGTAAGATCCCCATGGCCGGAAAACCTCTCGATGCAAATCAACTTCTGAGCGCTTTTGTGCTTTGAGCTGGTCCACCACTTTTTTCACGTCTTGGGCTTTGTCTTTATGCGCAACTAAGACGGCGTCGGATGTTTCAACCACCACCAGATCTTGCACGCCAACCAAAGAAACCAATCGTCTATCAGCATGCACATAACTATTCTTAGTGTCATGCAAGATGACATCGCCTCTAACAGCATTACCTTTTGCATCTTGGGGTAGGACTTGCCATACAGCAGACCAAGCGCCTACATCGTTCCACCCTGCATCAAGAGGCACAACTACTGCTTTTTTGGTGCGCTCCATCACCGCATAATCTACTGAATCAGATGGGCACTTAGCAAATGCCTCTGCATCTAGGCGAACAAATTCATAATCTTTTTTTGAGGCATTCCATGCTGCTTGACAGGCTGCATGCATAGTTGGATGACAAGCCAGAAGTTCACTTAAAAACACCGATGCTTTGAACATGAACATACCGCTGTTCCAGGTGTACCCACCGTCTTTGAGATAGGCTTGTGCCGTCTCTAAGTTAGGCTTTTCAACAAACTTCTCTACGGGTACAGCGGCGCTGGGATTTAATGGCTGTGCAGCTTTCACATAGCCGTAGCCAGTTTCTGCATGGGTTGGAACAATGCCAAATGTCACCATACCCCCCGCCTCTGCGGCTTTGAGACCCACTGCCACAGCACGGTGAAACGCTGGAACATCTGCAAATACATGGTCTGAAGGCAAAACCAACAATACAGGGTCTTCATCTTTAGCGGCAGATGCGAGTGCCGCAAAAGCAGCAGCGGCAATTGCGGGGGCCGTATTACGCGCCACTGGCTCTAACAAAATATCAGCTGGCGTCACGCCCATTTCACGACATTGCTCACCTACCAAAAAACGATGGTCGGCATTGGCCACGATGATGGGGCGAACCGGTAATTTGCCGTTGGTACCCTCCAAGCGCTTCAGGGTCAGCTGAAATAGGCTATGCGCATCTGTGACTCCCAAAAACTGCTTGGGCCGCATAGAGCGCGATAAGGGCCATAAACGTGAACCACTGCCCCCAGACAAGATCACTGGAATCATGGGCTTATCTTCCTATTCCGAAATAAGTGAAACCGCGCTCACGCATACGCGCTGGTTCATATAAGTTTCTTCCATCAAATATGACGGGGGTTTTTAAAGCTTTTTGGATGGCATCAAAGTCAGGCGCTTTGAATTGACGCCATTCCGTCATGATGGCCAAGGCGTCTGCTCCAGACAAAGCAGCTTCTTTGGTACCGCACAACATTAAGTCAGCACGCGTGCCGTAAATATGCTGCACTTCTTCCATTGCAGCAGGGTCGTAGGCTTGGACTTTGGCACCTGCTTGCCACAAAGCCTCCATCAAGATACGACTGGGTGCTTCACGCATATCGTCTGTATTGGGTTTAAAGGAAAAGCCCCATAAAGCAATCACTTTACCTTTGAGATGACCTTGAAAGTGCGCTTGAATCTTGTCAAACACGACGCGTTTTTGGTCGTGGTTACGAGCTTCTACAGCCTCTAGCAGTTTAGGCTGGAATCCTAGTTGTTGGGCAGTGTGAACCAAAGCACTCACGTCTTTTGGAAAGCAACTTCCACCATAACCTGCACCGGGGTAAATAAAGTGATAACCGATACGTGAATCGCTACCAATACCTTGTCTAACGTCTTCAATATCAGCACCCAAACGCTCGGCCAAGTTCGCCATCTCGTTCATAAAGCTGATTTTGGTTGCCAACATGCAATTGGCAGCGTACTTGGTCAACTCAGCACTGCGAACGCCCATCACCAAAATTTTGTCGTGGTTGCGGTTGAATGGCTCATACAACTCACGCAAGAGTTTTTCAGCACGCGGGCTGTCAGTGCCAATCACAATGCGGTCAGGCCGCTGGCAATCGACGACCGCTGCGCCTTCTTTTAAAAACTCGGGGTTGGACACGACGTCGTATTCAAAGTGAACCCCACGCTCTTTGAAAACCTGCGCAACAGCTTCTTTGACTTTGTCTGCCGTGCCCACTGGCACCGTAGATTTATCAACAATCACCGCATAACCATTGATGTGCTGCGCGATGGTTTTTGCCACCTTCAAGACATGCTGCAGATCAGCGCTACCGTCTTCATTAGGCGGGGTGCCTACCGCGATGAATTGGATTTCAGATTGAGCAACTGCCTCTGCTGCATTGGAGGTAAATTGCAAGCGGCCTTCGGCGAAATTAGTTTTGACCAATGGCTCCAAACCAGGCTCAAAAATGGGGATTTCGCCTTTGCGTAAACGGGCTAACTTGGCTTCGTCAATATCGACACATATCACTTGATGGCCCGCATCAGCGAGAATTGCACCTTGAACCAAGCCCACGTAACCAGTTCCGAAAACAGAAATTTTCATAAGATTTAACTAACTTTTCTCGAATATGTCATTTTGACAGATTAATATTTCATGACTGTTACGATTAGTACGCATTACAGAATGCAAAACTAACACCAAAAAACCGCTCAAAACGCTATGAACGATATCAAAAAAGCTGTATTTCCTGTTGCTGGCCTTGGCACGCGCTTTCTGCCAGCCACCAAAGCAAGTCCTAAAGAAATGCTGTGTATCGTGGACAAGCCATTGATTCAATACGCTGTCGAAGAGGCGATTGAAGCTGGCATTACTGAAATGATTTTTGTCACTGGTCGTAGCAAACGCAGTATTGAAGACCACTTTGATAAATCTTTCGAGCTTGAACACGAACTTGAGCAAAAAAATAAAACTGCGCTTTTGGAACTGGTACGTAATATCAAACCCGCCAATGTCAATTGCGTTTATGTGCGCCAACCCGAAGCTCTAGGCCTTGGGCACGCTGTCAATTGCGCTTCCACATTAGTCGGCAACGACCCTTTCGCGGTCATCTTGGCAGACGATTTATTGGACCATCAACCAGGCGTATTAAAACAAATGGTCGAAGTATTCAAACACACCCATAGTTCTATCGTCGCTGTCGAAAAAATATTGCCCGAACAAAGCAAATCGTACGGGGTGATTAAAGGCACACCGGCTGGTGACAAACTCACCAAAATGTCGCATATCGTTGAAAAGCCAGAGCCCAAAGATGCACCTTCTGACCAAGGCGTGGTCGGACGCTACATCTTCGCGCCCTCTATCTTTAAACACATTGACGCCCTGAAACCTGGCGCTGGGGGCGAATACCAACTCACAGATGCGATTCAGAGCTTGCTTGTCCACGAATCTGTTTATGCCTACGCCTACGAAGGTGTGCGCTACGACTGCGGCAGCAAAATTGGATTTTTGAAAGCTACCGTTGAATTTGCACTGCGCCATCCTGAAACAGGCACTGAGTTTGCTCAATACCTCTCACAATTAAATCGATAGGTGGACGCCGAGGTTACACACCTAGACTTTTCCATCATTGACGCATGCAACGATTAATGCTCGAATCGTTGGATGACTTCCACACACAAAAAATCCCCCGAATCTCTCCGTAGTGCCCGCTGGTTTAAACCAGACGATTTACGCTCCTTTGGCCATCGCTCACGCGCCATGCAATTGGGCTTAGGCCCAGAAGACTGGGTTGGCAAACCCGTCATTGCCATCATCAATACATGGTCAGACATCAACCCATGCCACACGCATTTCAAACAGCGTGTGGAAGATGTCAAGCGCGGCATCTTGCAAGCTGGTGGTATGCCTTTAGAGTTGCCTGCACTCTCCCTAGCTGAAGCCTTTGTCCGCCCTTCCCCCATGCTCTATCGCAATTTGCTGGCGATGGAGACTGAAGAACTGATTCGAAGCCACCCGATTGACGGAGCCGTACTGATGGGTGGCTGCGACAAAACCACGCCAGGTCTGGTGATGGGTGCCCTGTCTGCAGGCGTGCCGTTTGTGTACTTACCTGCAGGACCTATGTTGCGTGGCAACTGGAATGGCAAGGTGCTGGGTTCAGGGTCTGATGCATGGAAATATTGGGACGAACGCCGCGCCGGAAAAATCACCGAAGTGCAATGGCTAGAAGTGGAAGCGGGTATTGCCCGCACGCACGGCACCTGTATGACCATGGGCACTGCAGCCACCATGATGGGCATTGCAGAGGCCTTGGGTCTCACATTGCCAGGCGCGTCCAGCATTCCTGCTGCCGACGCCAACCACACGCGTATGTCGGCAGCATGTGGTCGCCGCATTGTGGAAATGGTGTGGGAAGACCTCACACCTTCTCGCGTTTTGACACGCAAGAGTTTTGAGAACGCGATTGCAGTCGCCATGGCCATGGGCTGCAGTACCAACGCCATCATCCATTTGGTTGCGATGTCACGACGTGCTGGTCCCGCATGCACTATTTCTTTGGATGACTTTGACGCAGCCAGTCGAAAGGTGCCAGTCATTGCCAATATCCGTCCTAGCGGCAGCACTTATTTAATGGAAGATTTTTATTACGCAGGGGGCTTGCCCGCTTTGATGCACAACATGTCCCAACATTTACACGTAGACCAAATGACCATCAATGGCAAAACCATTGGAGAAAATATTGCGAGTGCCAAAGTACATAACGATGATGTGATTCGCTCTCTCGATAACCCACTTTACAAAGAAGGTGCACTAGCCGTGTTACGCGGAAATTTAGCGCCCGATGGTGCCGTGATCAAACCCAGCGCATGTGAACCCAGATTTTTAAAACATACGGGGCGCGCTCTTGTGTTTGACAGTTATCCAGAAATGAAACTTGCTGTCGATGATGAAAACTTAGACGTTACCGCAGACGATATTTTGGTTTTACGCAATGCTGGCCCAAAAGGAGGCCCCGGCATGCCGGAGTGGGGCATGTTGCCTATTCCTACAAAACTCGTGAAGCAAGGTGTACGCGACATGATTCGTTTGTCAGATTCACGCATGAGTGGCACAAGTTATGGCGCATGCATCTTGCATGCAGCGCCTGAGTCTTATATTGGTGGGCCTTTGGCTTTAGTAAAAACGGGCGACATGATCAGCGTCGATGTGCCTAATCGTTCCTTGCACCTAGAGATCAGCGACGAGGAGTTCGCCAAGCGCAAAGCCCAATGGCAACCATCACCACCGCGTTATGAACGGGGATATGGATGGATGTTTAGCAAACATATTTTGCAAGCCAATGAAGGTTGTGACTTTGATTTTCTTGAAACTTCATTTGGCGCACCCGTCAAAGAGCCCGCGATTTATTAAATTGAAAACACGCATAAAAAAAGCACTGAGGGCGTCAGCCACTCAGTGCTTGTTGGCTAAAAATAATTAAGCTTTTTTGTTGTAAGCAGAGCACCAACCCTTAGTCGACACTTTTTTGCCTGCAAACAAGGGACAACCACCAGAGGCGTCAGAAGCCTTGCCTTGGAACAAAGCGCAATTACCGCAGTTTTGGCCGGCTGCAAATTTAGGTTGCTTAGCTTTGTCAACGGTAGCGGCATCGGCTTTGTAACCCAATGCAGTTGCTTGTGGGTCGTTTTCAGCGACCATAGCTTGTGCACTTGCTTGCCCAGCGACAGCAACAGCGCTGAGGCCAGTGACAGACTGCAGGATAAAAGTTCTGCGATTTGGTTTTAGGTTAGTCAATGCTTTCAAAATTTGCTCCAAAGGTGAATGAAAAACACCATATTATGGATTCACCTTACAGGGCGTGTGGGATAGAACCCACATAATTTCCCCACCCCGCATAAAGTAAATATTTATATTTATAAAAAATCCAACAAGAGGCACACTAATTTAGAACTATTCAATTATTTTTGATGCTTATTTCTATTCAAGTTTAAGAGCCTGATACCGACTTACATATTGGACTCAGAGCGATAGAAAGACACCCATGTACGGGAAAAAGAGCAAATCTTTATGGCAATCGATGCAATTAATTTTTGCGCGGCAAAGCGCAAGGCCTGCTCTCGCCATGGCGATTTGTACAAGCCTTTTGTCTCCTATTTATGCGCAAGGCCCAGTTTCAGACATGGACAACTGGATTAGATTTCCCCCACGACCACGCACGCCATCTCCCTCCCCCTCGGAGGCTGCTACGACCAATTCAGTCAAACCAATACCGCCACAAACTGCAAATTCAAGCCCCGCAAATACGCCCACTGCGGCTACCCCACCTTCCAATCAAACTCCTAACCCTAGAGACAGTTGGGTGCAATTTCCAATTCGTTCTGCAACCCCTGCAGTGATGAATGTTCCACCACTGCAAACGCAACCTCCACCCAAAGTTATTCCAGTTGAAACATCTGCCAACGAACCAAAAATCAAAAAAATAAACTTTAAAGGCAACCAACGCGTCACTGATCAACAACTCGCTCGCGTGGTGGAGAAATATATCGGCGTGATGATCAACACCGATGTGCTGGTCCAAGCAACTGAAGCAGTTAATAACTTTTACAGAAAAATGGGTTACTTGGCTTTTGCAGAAATGCCCAACCAAGATCTGACAGACGGCGATGTGTTGATTCAAATCGCCGAAGCTCGGTTCTCAGGGGCTGTAGTGGAAGACCCAACTCAACAACTCAGCAAAACCAACTTGGTACAAAACATCATCGAGCAACAGCAGCCCAAAAATACATTGGTGGATTTGAAAGCGATTGATAAAGCGTCTTCATTGGTGACAGAAATTCCTGGTGTCAAAACATCAGTTAGTTTGCGTCCAGGTCAAAAGAGTGGAGAAACTGAGGCATTCGCTAGCATCGAAGAGGGTAAAAAAATTGACGCCAACGTTTCCCTAGACAGTGCAGGCGCTAAGGCTATTGGCGAACTTAGGGCTTTGGGTAAAGTGACATTGAATAACCCCCTCGGGCTAGGCGATAGCGCTGATGCACAAGCTGTCCATAGCAAAGGCATGGATTTTCAGAGGATCGGCTATTCGCTACCTGTGGGTTATTCGGGTTGGCGAGCAGGTGTCAATGCTTCTAGTTCTCAATACAACTTGATAGCTTCTGAATACGCTGCTTTGAATGCGAGAGGCCCTTCTAGTTCGCAAGGGCTAGATCTCTCCATCCCTTTGTTAAGAGAAAAAGACACGCAACTTTCTCTTCAATTTGCTTATGACCAAAAGCGATTCCGCAATGAAGCAGCAGGTGAAGTGCAATCACAATACTCGGGAAGCGCTCTGACGAGCACCTTGAGCGGTTCTGTTTCACAGAATCAATATTCCACCACCACCGCAACTGCGCAATTGGTGCGTGGCATCATTGATCTATCAGGATCCACTGCCTCGCATATCAGCAGTGATGCAAGCACTGTTCAAACCGCTGGTAACTACGCTAAGCTCAAATTCAATATTTCACAAAAATATGAATTTGATTCGAGTAATAGTGGATTAATCAATCTGCAATCGCAATTTGCCAATAAAAACCTTGACAGCTCAGAGAAGTTTTATTTAGGTGGCATGCAAGGCGTGCGCGCCTACCCTACCAACGAGGCTGGCGGTAGTCTGGGTAATTTGGTATCCATGGAATGGCAACGCCAATTCTTGATACAGGACAACCGCTGGACCGCATCTGGCTTTATTGACTATGGCGACGTGACCGTTAACCGCAATAACAGTTACTTAGGTGCTAGTTCGCTCAATAAATACAGCTTAAGTGGTTATGGCTTGTGGCTTGGCACAAGTATTCCTAGTAAACAAGGCATATCCACGTTCCGCTTGATTTGGGCACACCGTCTGGGCAACAATCCAAATGCCAACAGCACAACGGGGGCCGATCAAGACGGCACCTTGATTTACAACCGATTCCGCTTCAGCCTTAACCACGTGTTTTGATCTATGAAGTACTTACTGAAACAAGGACTACGCTGGTGCATGATGTCGATAGCAGTTTCTGCTTCGGCTCAAGTCAGCGCGCCTGTTGCCAGTAACCAGCTTCCTACTGGTGGCAAGGTGGTGTCTGGTACTACGAGTATTCAGTCTGTCGGTAATGTGATGAACATTAACCAGACTAGCCAACGCTCTGCTATCAATTGGAATACCTTTAACGTGGGTAGCGGAGCCAAAGTTAACTTCATCCAACCCTCTGCTAGCTCTGTCACTCTGAACCGTGTTTTAGATACAAATGGTAGTCAGATATTGGGCAGTATCAATGCCAATGGACAAGTGTTTATCAGCAACCCCAATGGCGTTTTGTTTGGCCCTAATTCACAAGTGAATGTAGGCGGTTTGATAGCCACCACACAAAACATCAGCGTCGATGACTTTATGGCGGGCAAGTCCACATTCGAAGGGACTGGCGCTCCTGGCTCTGTGGTGAACCAAGGTACTTTAGAGGCGGCGCTAGGCGGATACATAGCATTACTCGCCCCTTCAGTTCGCAACGAAGGTGTTGTATTGGCGCGTGAAGGAACCATCGCATTGGCGGCGGGTGACAGAACAGTCGTGCAATTCAATGGCCCACAGTTGGTCACTGTGATGGTGGATCGACCTGTCTTAGACGCATTGGTTGAAAACAAGCAAATGGTGCGCGCTGATGGTGGTTTGGTGATTTTTTCTGCGCGTAGTGCGAATGCGGTTTTGAGTTC
>CAYFLF010000062.1:0-9155 GCA_964343725.1 uncultured Bordetella sp. | reverse complement strand
CCGCGCCTGATTTAAGAAGACGTTTATTTAGCGGTAATTGACCCCAATTTTTGGAAGCATTTAAATTTTCAGCCTAGAAAGTCTTCAAGCTTTACCAATTGGGCGGGCGTTTTTCTAAAAAGGCTTGCACGCCTTCTAAAGCAGTGTCTTCCATCATATTGCATGCCATCGTATTGGCTGCAAAGGCATACGCTCCATCCATACCTGTTTCAAGTTGTTTGTAGAACAACTCTTTTCCCATTGCCAAAGCTGCAGTGGGCTTAGACAAAATTTTGGCGACTAATTCTTCCACTGTGGCATCTAAATCGTTTGGCTGAGCAACACGATTGACCAATCCTTTCACCATGGCCTCTTGGGCACTGATGAAGTCGCCAGTCACTAGCATTTCAAAAGCGGCCTTGCGCGAAAGGTTACGAGATAGCGCAACACTTGGTGTGGAGCAAAACAAGCCAAGATTCACCCCACTCACAGCAAATCGCGCGTCAGAACTTGCTACTGCCAAATCACACTGTGCAACCAATTGACAGCCAGCAGCTGTCGCAATGCCCTGTACTTTGGCAATGACAGGAACTTTCAAGTGTTGAATGCTCATCATCATGCGGCCACATTGCTTGAATAATTTCTGGTAATACTCTATAGATGGATGCGCTCGCATTTCGCGCAAATCGTGCCCCGCACAAAATGCCTTGCCAAGCCCTGCAATGATGAGAACGCGTAAATTACTATCTTGTGCCAAGCTGTCCAAGGCTGATTGCAGTTGAGACAATAAGTCTTCACTCAATGCATTAAACGCCTCAGGGCGATTGAGTGTTAGGGTCGTGACGCCTCGAGAATCATCCGTGCGTAAAACTAGCTCTGATACTGAGTCAACCATGCTTGGCTCCCTACTAAAAACAGTTTAAATATTCTTCGCGCGCTCACGTAATTGAAATTTTTGAATTTTTCCAGTCGAAGTTTTTGGAATTTCTTCAAAACGTATATCTTTAGGCACCTTGTATCCTGCGAGAAGCGATTTGCAATGCGCAATTAGATCTTGCGCAGTTATGTTGGCGTTGGGCTTTACCTCTACAAAAGCCAAAGGTGACTCACCCCATTTGGTATCGGGCTTTGCAACAACCGCACAAGCCAGCACAGCAGGGTGTCGATACAAAGCGTCTTCTACCTCTAGCGAGCTTATGTTTTCACCACCAGAAATAATGATGTCTTTGCTTCTGTCTTTGATTTTCACGTACCGATCCGGCTCCATCACAGCCAAATCACCGGTATGAAACCAACCGCCAGCAAAAGCTTCTTGTGTGGCTTTAGGGTTTTTCAAATATCCCTTCATCACAATATTGCCTCTGAACATAATTTCACCCATGGTGTTGCCATCAGCAGGACACTCCAACATTGTCTTAGGGTCAAGAACTGTCATGCCCTCTTGCAATGGATAGCGTACGCCTTGACGCCCATTTAAACGCGTTTGTTCAGACAAACTGGCCAGTGCCCAAGCATCACGTTTCACCGCCACACTTGCAGGCCCATAAACTTCCGTCAATCCATACACATGCGTGATATCGAATCCAATTTTTGCCATGCCCTCGATCATGGCTGCTGGTGGTGCAGCGCCAGCCACCATGCCGCGGACTTGTTGGGTAATACCAGCGCGCATTGATTCAGGTGCGTTGTAGATCAAGCTGTGAACAATTGGCGCAGCACAGTAATGGTTCACATCGTGTTCACGCATCGCATCCAAGATCGGTTGCGCTTCAACCTTACGCAAACACACATGGGTGCCCGCTAGCATTGCAATCGTCCATGGGAAACACCAACCATTGCAATGAAACATTGGCAAGGTCCACAAGTAAGTGGGGAAGTGAGGCATGGTCCACGTTGCCACATTGCTCACTGCGTTGAGATAGGCACCACGGTGATGGGTCACTACGCCTTTAGGGTCGCCTGTAGTGCCGCTGGTGTAACTCACCGCAATGGCATCCCATTCATCTTGAGGACCCTCTAGATGCGATAGCGGTGCGTGCGATGCTATCCATTCTTCATATTCATGTTGACCAAGTCGTTCTCCAATCCCAGTGTATTCAGTATCACAAACGTCAATGACCAAAATTTCTCTACTATGCTCTTTTTTGAGGATTTCAATCGCTTTTGAAATCACAGGCGCATATTCTCGGTCTGTGATCAAAACTTGTGATTCACAGTGATGCAGTTGCCAAGCAATTAAAGCTGCATCCAGCCGCGTATTCAAAGTATTCAGAACTGCGTTTAACGCGGGTACGGCGTAGTGCACTTCCACCATCTCAGGCGTATTGGGCAGCATGGCACTGACGGTACTACCTCTCGTCACGCCTTTGGACTTGAGGGCAGCCGCCAATCGTGCTGAACGCTCGCGTGTTTGTGACCAGTTATAACGTCTTTTCCCATGAATGACGGAAGGTAAATCGCCAAAAATTTCTGCGCTACGTTCAACAAAACTAATCGGAGAGAGCGCAGTGAAGTTGGCGATATTTTTTTCTAAGCCTTGGTCAAAAATACTTGTCATATTTCACTCGCATTAGTAAGTTTTAAGTTTTGATCGCAGCATTTAAAGCTTGATCGATATCCCACAAAATATCGTCAATGTGCTCTAACCCAACAGAGATGCGAACCATATCAGGGCTGACGCCTGCTGCCAACTGTTGCGCTTCATCCAATTGTCGGTGTGTAGTGCTCGCTGGATGACTGATAAGCGTACGGGTATCTCCAATGTTGACAAGATGGCTCATAAATCTAGCGGCTTCAATGAACTTGACACCCTGCGCTAGCCCGCCCTTCACACCAAAGGCCAATAGACCAGACGCACCACGCATTTGCTTTTGCATCAATGCGTGTTGTGGGTGATCAGGCAGACCCGGGTACTTGACCCAAGCCACTCGGCTATCGTCCTGGAGAAATTTTGCTACCTCCAGTGCGTTATGGCAGTGCCTCTCCATCCTAAGTGGAAGCGTCTCAATACCTTGCAAAATTTGCCACGCACTTGTTGGACTCAACGATGCACCGTAAACCCTTAAGGACTCCATACGACAGCGCATGGTGAAACCAAAATCCCCAAATGTTTCAAAAAATTTAACGCCGTGGTAGCCGGCAGAAGGCTCTGTCATGCCAGGGAACTTTCCATTGTCCCAAGGAAACTTACCACTCTCTACGATGACACCGCCAAGAGTTGTACCGTGTCCTGCCAAATACTTAGTCGCTGAGTGCACCACCACATCAGCACCAAACGTGATGGGATTACACAGCAATGGACTTGGGACGGTGTTGTCGATGATCAAGGGAAGGCCGTGAGCGTGCGCAACGTCCGCAATCGCAGCAATATCTAGGACTAGCATGCTTGGATTACCTAAACTCTCAGCGTAAATAGCCCTTGTGTTTGGCCTGATAGCAGCATCAAAAGCATCTGGATCGCTGCCGTCTACGAAAGTTGTTTCAATTCCAAACTTCGCTAGATTAACTGCTAGCAATGTGACCGAGCCACCATAAAGCGCGCCAGCAGATACAACATGGTCCCCTGCTTGCAAAATCGTCATTAACGCCATAGATTCTGCAGCCATACCAGAGGCTGAAGCGACAGCCGCTCGCCCTTTTTCAAGAGCAGCAACGCGCTCCTCTAGGGCGGCCACAGTGGGATTACTCAAACGGGAGTAAACATTACCAAAGGTCTGTAAGTTGAACAACGAAGCCGCATGCTCAGCACTGTCAAATACAAAACTACTGGTTTGATATATGGGAAGCGCACGAGCACCCGTAGCGGAGTCGGGTATTTGGCCCGCATGAATGGCCAAAGTTTCTGGCTTAAAAGAATGATCGCGCATAGAGGGCTTGCTTAAATTTGTCGCTTCGCTGAAATGACACCAGTATTGACTCCAGCCCAATGAAGTCCGCCAAAAATCCTAGCGTGCTCAATTTTTACGCAACGGTTAGTCACCGAGTGACGACCAGCGTTGAGAAAAATTTGACTGGCCTCTTGATTGTCAACACCCAGTTGTTGCCATAGGCAAGCTGCGCCAATTTCAAGCGCCTCGTGGGCTAGTGGCAAGACATCTTCAGATCGTCGAAAGATATCAACAATATCAACAGGATGCGGTATGTCCTTTAGTGAGGCATAACATGTTTCTCCCATTATTTTTTCGGGAGATTGATTTTGATCGCCTGCATACCGAGGATTGACTGGAATTATTTTGTAGCCATGTTCCTGCATGTATTTGGCAGCAAAGAAACTGGGTCGATTCCATTGCGCAGACAGCCCTACTACAGCAATCGTTTTTGCAGTTTGCAGTATTTGTCTTAATGCTTGTATGTCGTTGTGCATAAAGTTACTGCTTTGCCTTAACCCTGTTAATTGGATTTAAAGCGCCATTATGAACGCACTACTCAGTTTGTAAAGCCTTCAACCTGGTGACCATGAATTTGGATGCATGCGTCAAGTGTTCGATGGCCAATTTTTCAGCCAAATTGGCATCGCCACTTGCTATGGCTTTCAAAATATTTTCGTGTTGCGCCCATATATCCCATGGCTCTTGGTCTTGGATCAGTACTTCGCCCATCACCCGCTGCGTGTAGGTGAGGTGCGTATTCATGGCAGGCCCAATTAACGGATTTCCAGAGAGCGAATATAGAAATTCGTGAAATTTGATATCAGCCGCAATCATGCGAGGAACCGAACCGCTAGCAACAGCCTTACGACCAGCTTCAATCATGGATTCACCTTGTTTGCGCGCATGGTCTGCCCGCAGAGTCGCAGCCAGGCGGCATGCCATGCCCTCTATTGCAGCACGCATTTCGTAAATATCTTCCACATGCTCTGCATCAAGCGGGGCCACGACCAATCCACGCCCAGTCGCTTCTTTCAAAACGCCTTGGTTTTTAAGAAGCAAAAGCGCTTGTTGCACGGGGTGCCTGGAAACTCCAAGGGCTTGCGCAATTTGCTCTTGAATGATTCGTTCACCAGGATTTAACTTACCCGAAGTAATTTCTTCAAGTAATGCATTTTTTACCTGCACTACTAAATTTGGCTGAAGGGTAATTGCTTTCATACTAGGTGAAGTCTATCGCATGCTTGTTAAGCAGCTAGTTCATCTTGCAATGCGTTTTCCGTTATCTTTTGTCGCAATACGCGGTGAAGTATTTTTCCAGTGGCAGTTCGCGGCATATCTGAATCGCTGACAAATGAAATGCTTTGCGGGCGCTTATAACCAGCTATTCGACTCTTACACCACTCCATCAAGTCTTGCGCACTAACTTTTGCTTTGTCATGCAACACGACAACGGCATGCACAGCTTCTCCCCATTTTTCGTGCGGTAAACCTAACACTGCTACATCTTTGACTTTGGGGTGCGACCCAATCACGGATTCAACCTCGGATGGATAAATGTTTTCTCCCCCGCTGATGATCATGTTACTTTTTCTATCCACTAGATGTATGTAGCCGTCCTTATCACGCATAGCCATATCACCCACTGAGCACCAATTGCCCCGAAATGCTTCAGCCGTTTTTTCAGGGTTTTTCCAATAGCCATCAAAAACGTAAGGCGTTCTGGAAAATAACTCGCCAACCTCGCCATCCTTTACTTCTATTCCTTGCGCGTCTAAGAGCTTGATAGGGCCAGAACCAGCCCACTCTCTTCCGACGGTACCCATACGTTCAAGTTGCTCATTTGGACGCAATAGGGTTACCCAACCTGCTTCAGTTGACCCGTACAACTCGTATAGTTTTGCGTTGTTGAAAAATTCCATGATGGCGAGTTTTGTATCTCGTCTTGCAGGTGCAGAAGAGATCATGAGTTTTTCAACTGCTGATACGTCGTATTTGGCTTTTACTTCATTTGGTAGACCCAGCATCATGATGTAGTGCGTAGGTACCAAAGACGTAAAGGTCACTTTTTCATTCGACAGAATGTCAAGTAGGGCTTCTGGATCAAAACTCTTTTTGTCATCAATGATGCAGGTGGCACCCAATTGGATGAATGTATGGCAAAAATACAAGGAGTTGGCGTGACACATCGGCATCACTAGAAGCGATGTATCAGCCGATGTAAAACCTAATTCGATGGCGGTCGCTAGCGCAATCATCGTGCTACCTTCATGGCTGCGAATAACCCCTTTAGGCTTACCTGTTGTACCAGAGGTGTACATCAATGCGCTCATATCCGCAGGCAAGACTTCTACGTGTTGTAGGAATGCGGGCGCAGCGGCGATGAGGCTTTCATAGTCGGTCCAGTGGGGGGGAACTTTTTGTCCAAAACCCACATATGTTTTATTGGCGATATTTAGCTGACTCTTAATTGGCTCCACACGTTCTATCAATTCATCTTGGACAATGAAAGCCACTGCGTCGCAGTCTTTCGCGATGTATTCAATTTCTGGTGAAGTAAGCCGAAAATTGATGGGTACTGCGACCAATCCCGCTCTTGCTAGTGCGGCGTAAATTTCTATCCATTCCAAGCAGTTGTAAGCCAACAGGGCAACCTTGTCGCCTTTTTGCAACCCTAACCCACGTAGACCATTCGCCAATTGCGTGGCTCTTCTGTCCCATTGCTCATAAGTTAATTGCCTCTTGGAGTCTCTAGCACCCAGCTTTTGAGGGGATAACCGAGCATGCGTTGCAACCGCTTCAGAAATGTTCATCAAAAGATTCATGACTTCCTCGACTAAAAAATGATCCAAATTTATGAATTCTGAATTCAGTATACTATAATTCCTCCATCTGACAAAAAAGGCCAAACTATGAGCTCTCCCCTCGTAACAGACAGTAGCGCGGCTGCGCTGATCGCCAAGTTTTTAAAAGCGCGAGGTGTTAATAGGGTATTTGCCCTTTGTGGCGGACACATCATGCCCATATGGATGCGTCTCGATGCGGAAGGAATACAAATCATCGATGTACGCGACGAGCGTGCGGCTGTTTACATGGCCCATGCGCATTCCGAACTATCGGGGCAGATCGGCGTTGCACTCGTGACCGCGGGGCCAGGAGTCACTAATGCAATGACAGGGATAGCCAATGCGCATACTGCAAGGGCTTCTGTGCTTATCTTGTCGGGTACTCCTCCACAGGCTCAAGAAAATCGCGGTGCGCTACAAGATATGAATCACACGGAGTTTGTAAAACCCTTAACGCGCTACGCTAGAACTATCCGTGAACCCAACCTTGTATTGCAAGAGTTGGATGAAGCCGTATCAAGAGCATTAGGGCATGGTGGTGAACCCGGTCCAGTCTATTTAGACTTTCCAGTAGATACTCTGCGTGCTTCTGTGAGCCTTGCAACCCAGTTACCAGAATTCTTTCAAGCTCCGCCACCACAAAATTTTTATCCAAACTCCAAGTGCGTAGAGCAAGCCATGGAAATCATGTGGAGTGCCAAGCGCCCTCTTATCATTTCTGGACGCGGTGCCAAGGGGGCATCCAAACCTCTGATTCAATTACTCGATAGATTAGGCGCTCTTTATCTAGACACTGGCGAAAGCCGAGGATTGGTCCCAGAGAGCCATCCATCAGTAGTCGCTGCTATGCGCGGTTCTGTCATGACAGAAGCGGATGTTGTGATTACCCTAGGAAGAAAATTAGACTTCCAACTTGCATACGGATCTCCTGCAATTTTTGGCAAAGCCAAATTTGTTCGTATCGCTGACTGCGCATCTGAGATACGGGACAACAGGAGAGGAGAAGCAGAAGTATTCGCCTCGGTACCCAATGCATTAGAAAAAATACTAGAGCTCGCTGGCAATCGAAAATCAAACGTTGATGAAAAATGGGCAAGTCAAACCCGTGCCAAGCATGAAGAAAGAGCCAAGAAACTTCTGAGATCTATGCAAGATGCTCCTGCAGGTAGCGACGGTTTGATGCACCCCAATACCTTACTGGCAAAACTCAGAGAAGCCCTCCCCGAAGATGCTGTTGTCGTCGCTGACGGCGGTGATTTTTTAAGTTTTGCACGCGTTGGATTGCCAGCGACAAGCTATCTTGATCCTGGCTCCTTAGGCTGCATAGGAATTGGCACGCCGTTTGGAATTGCCGCCAGCCTTGCGCTTCCCGAAAAAACAGTTGTTGTTGCCACAGGCGATGGTGCATTTGGTTTCAATGCCATGGAAATAGACACAGCGGCTCGTCACAAAGCGCCAGTACTCATTGTGGTGGCCAATAACGGCTCATGGGCAATTGAGGTTCGGGATCAATTAGAAACGCATGGGAAAGTAGTCGGTACACGTCTGCAATTTGCTGACCACGCTGCGATGGCGAGAGCATTTGGACTTCATGCAGAACGGGTGGAGAAAGCAGAAGATTTGGATGGCGCGATTAAACGTGCGATGGCTAATCGACCAGCTCTGCTTGATGTGCTGGTGACGCCAGAGGCGGCATCTTCGGATGCTAAATCTGGTTTGGCATGGGTGCCAGATCTTCAGGCTTTGGGCGCATGGGATCAAGCAGAAGAGACTTGGCGCAATTCCAAATAACAGAGCTAAAAATTACGGCTGGTCAAATACCAAACACGAGGAAGTAGCGTGTGCATACAAGGTTCCATCAGGGCCCACTAATTTCGCCTCAGCAGTTGCAAGTTGTCGACCGAAATGCAAAACACGTCCAATAGCTCTGACACGTTGCACTTTAGGCGTAAGAGCGCGCACCATATTTACGCTAAGTTGTGTGGTTGTATACCCGCGGCCTACAGGTAATTTCGTATGAACTGCACAGCCCAAGGCAGAGTCCAACAGGGTTGCATGGTATCCGCCATGAATCGTTCCCAATGGATTGAAATGCTCTGGCTTGGGTGATCCTTGAAAAATAGCCAGTCCATCCTCAACATGCATCAGGAAGAAACTCAGAGTTTGTCCAATGGCAGGGATAGGGATTTTTCCTTGCAGCATTGCTTGCATCATTTCAAGACCTGTTTTATCAGCAATTTGCTCTCGCGATGCAACACCAGGTCCAGCGCCATTTTTTAAAATATTCATCAGCGCTTGTTCATCCAAGAGCCACTTGTCAAGATCTGATTGAATAGTCATAGCGCAATATTGAAATCTTAAATTTAGTGAACTCTTGCTTGCATCATAATTGAATCAAAGGCATTAGAAATGAAAAAAATCTTACTTCTCGGCTCAGGCGAGCTTGGCAAAGAATTCACGATTA
>CAYFLF010000061.1:0-9355 GCA_964343725.1 uncultured Bordetella sp. | reverse complement strand
AACATGAATACTGCACATATCCCCAAAGTGGGTTTTGTGAGTTTGGGCTGTCCCAAGGCTTTGACCGACTCAGAGCTCATATTGACGCAATTAAGCGCACAAGGCTATCAAACTTCAAAAACCTTTGAAGGTGCTGACTTGGTAATTGTCAACACGTGTGGATTTATCGATGACGCCGTTAAAGAAAGCTTGGACACCATCGGAGAAGCCTTAAGTGCAAATGGCAAAGTTATTGTCACAGGCTGTTTGGGTGCTAGAAGTAACACTGATGGGAACAACTTGGTGCGAGCCTTGCACCCAAGCGTATTGGCTGTGACTGGGCCGCATGCAACTCAAGAAGTGATGGATGCCGTCCATCAGCACCTGCCTAAACCACACGATGCTTTTATAGATCTCATTCCGGCTATTAACAAAGACACTGGCGTCAAACTAACGCCAAAACACTATGCCTACCTCAAAATTAGCGAAGGCTGCAACCATCGTTGTACTTTTTGCATCATCCCATCGATGCGCGGAGACTTGGTGAGTCGTCCTATCGGTGATGTTTTAAAAGAAGCGCAGGCCTTGTTTGAGAGTGGCGTGAAAGAATTGCTGGTGATTAGCCAAGATACCTCTGCATACGGCGTGGACACGCAATATCGAACGGGTTTTTGGGACGGCAAGCCGATCAAAACGAAAACGTTGGAACTTGCCAAAGCATTGGGCGACATTGCGCAAAGCTATGGCGCTTGGGTTCGTCTGCACTATGTTTACCCCTATCCAAGTGTTGATGACATCATTCCTTTAATGGCTACTGGCCATGTGCTTCCCTATTTAGACGTGCCGTTTCAGCATAGTCACCCCGACGTGTTAAAGCGCATGAAGCGACCAGCCAGTGGTGAAAAAAACCTTGAGCGTATTCAACGTTGGCGAGAGATATGCCCGCAAATTGTGATTCGTAGCACTTTTATTGCGGGGTTTCCTGGTGAAACCGAAGAGGAGTTTGCACATTTGCTGGACTTTATGCGCGAAGCCCAAATAGACCGTGCTGGCTGCTTTGCGTACAGCTCTGTCGAGGGAGCAACAGCCAATCAGTTGCCAGGAATGTTGCCGCAATCTTTAAGAGAAGAACGAACTGCCCAGTTCATGAAAGTGGCTGAAGAGGTGTCGGTGCAAAAGCTAAAGCAAAGAGTGGGGGATACCGTACAAGTTTTGGTGGATTCGGCACCTGGAAATGGCAGAAAAGGTGGCGTTGGAAGAAGTTATGCGGAAGCACCTGAGATCGATGGCGTTGTGCGATTGCTTCCATCCGAGAAGATCAGCAAGGTTCTGAAAGTCGGAGAATTTACACGCGCTAAGGTTGTTTCAACGCAAGGACATGACTTGATTGCCTTGCCGATTTGAAGCGTAAATCATTTAGGATTGGTGCCCAGGAAGGGACTCGAACCCCCACGATGTTACTCGCTAGTACCTGAAACTAGTGCGTCTACCAATTCCGCCACCTGGGCATTCAGGAAAGAAAGGAATTTTATCAAACATACCTCGCCAACCAGTGGTTTACTGGAAGAGTTCGAAGGCACTGTAGCCGGACATCGCGATGGGCATGGCTTCGTGCAACGTGACGATGGCTTGCCAGATATTTACTTACCACCCAATGAGATGCGCGCTGTACTGCATCGCGATAGAGTCAAGGCGCGTGTGGTGCGATTTGACCGCAAAGGACGCCCTGAAGGTCGTGTTGTTGAAATTTTGGAGCGCTCGACGCAACCGATTATTGGCAGACTACTGCAAGAAAGCGGTGTTTGGTTGGTGGCACCGGAAGACAAACGTTATGGTCAAGACGTTTTGATCCCCAAAGGGGCAACTGCACGCGCAACTGTGGGTCAAGTGGTGGTGGTAGAACTTACAGAACCACCAAGCTTGTACGGACAACCGGTAGGCCGAATTAAAGAGGTACTGGGTGAAGTTGACGATCCTGGCATGGAGATCGAAATTGCGGTGCGTAAATACGGCGTGCCCCATGAGTTTTCTGAAGCTTGCTTGGCACTTGCACGTGGATTGCCTGACAAAGTCAGACCGCAAGATAAAAAGAATCGTATTGATCTAACCGACATTCCGCTTGTCACAATTGATGGTGAGGATGCGCGTGATTTTGACGATGCTGTGTATTGCGAACCCGTCAAAGTAGGACGTTCAAAAGGTTGGCGACTATTGGTGGCTATTGCTGATGTGAGTCACTACGTAGAAACGGGGAGTGCGATCGATGTAGATGCATATGACCGTGCAACTAGCGTTTATTTTCCGCGTCGTGTTATTCCGATGTTGCCTGAAAAGCTATCTAACGGCCTGTGTTCACTCAATCCTGATGTTGAGCGCTTATGCATGGTGTGTGATATGTTGATTACTGCAGCTGGTGAGGTGCATGCATATCAGTTTTATCCAGCCGTGATGTTTAGCCATGCTCGGTTGACCTACACCGAGGTGGCAGCTATCTTGGCTAATACGCGTGGACCTGAGGCGGCGCGCAGAAAAGACCGTATCAATGATTTGATTCACTTGCACGATGTCTATGGCGCATTGCTGCAAGCACGTAATGCCAGAGGGGCAGTTGATTTTGAAACAACTGAGACACAAATTGTGTGTGACGATAGCGGTCGAATTGAAAAAATTGTTCCGCGTGTCCGCAATGACGCGCACAAATTAATTGAAGAAGCTATGCTCGCTGCCAATGTATGCAGCGCAGACTTTATTTTGCAAAGTAAAAGCCCAGGTTTGTTTCGAGTGCACGAGGGCCCAACGCCTGAGAAAAAAGAGACTTTACGTAACTACCTGAAAGCAACGGGTGTTGGAATGAATATTTCTGACGACCCAAAGCCTGCCGAGTTTCAAGCCATAGCAGAGGCGACCAAAGAACGTCCTGATGCCTTGCAAATCCATTCCATGCTGTTGCGATCAATGCAACAGGCCATTTACACACCTATCAATAGCGGGCATTTTGGTTTGGCTTTTGAGGCCTACGCGCACTTCACTAGCCCGATACGCCGCTATCCAGACTTATTGGTCCATCGGGTTATTAAAGCCATCCTAGAAAAACGACGCTACCAATTGCCTGTTTTGCCAACGCCAGGTGAAGCACACGCAAAATTAGCGCGCCGTTTGGCCTCTAAAGTGCGCCCGCCGGCAACAGCCTCTGTTGCAAAAGCAAAAAATACGGCTGATCAACTGGCTTGGGAAGCAGCTGGTTTGCATTGCAGCGCGAATGAGCGCCGTGCTGATGAAGCCAGTCGGGATGTAGAAGCTTGGTTGAAATGCAAATACATGCGCGAGCATTTGGGTGAGGAATACAGCGGCGTGGTGTCGTCTGCAACGGGATTTGGCTTGTTTGTTACTTTGGATGCCATGTATGTAGAAGGCTTGGTTCACATCACTGAGCTAGGTGGTGAATATTTTCGATTTGATGAAGCAAGACAGGAACTGCGTGGTGAACGCTCTGGTATTCGTTACGCCATTGGTTCTCGTGTAAGGGTTCAAGTGAGCCGCGTTGATTTGGATGGCCGAAAGATTGACTTTAGGTTGGTGCGAGATGACGAGGAATTAACAGCCCGCTTTGGTAAAGAAAAAAATGAAGTAAGTCCTGCCAAATTCAAATCTTCTGCAAAAAAACCATTTGTAAGAGAAGCCGAGAAGACTTCAAAATCGCGCGGAAACACCAAGACAAAAGGTAAAGTGATCGCGAAAAAAAGTGCTGGCCCTAAAGGCAAAAAATCAAGGAAGTAAATTACTTCAATCGTTGGTAGTCAAAACCTTGCATATCAATCTCAGTTTTATGCTGTGACACCATATCGGCAATGGCTTTTGCGCTACCACACGCAAGTGCCCATCCGCTAGACCCGTGCCCTAAATTGAGCCAAATACCCTTGACACCGCTGGAGCCTACTAAAGGTGGGCCGTCAGGCAACATGGGACGAGAGCCTTTCCATATCTGCACATTTTCTTGTGTGCGGGCTGCACCAGGGAACCAGTCGTCTAATACTTTGAATAAGGTTTTGATGCTTTGCTCGCGCGTTTTTTTGGGATCGCCACCAATTTCGGCTGAACCCGAGACACGAACTCGTTGACCTAGTCGTGTGATGGAAATTTTGTACCGCTCATCCATCACACCACTGCGTGGCGCGTCCAAGGGTTCGCGCACTGCAGCGCTGATGGAATAACCGTGCACCGCCATGAGGGGAATTTTGATACCAAGAGGTTTGAGCAGTGCGGCGCTGGCAAGTCCAGCGCAGGCCACGATTGCATCAAATTTTTGCCCTTTGTCTTGTTGGGAAAGTCGGATCGTGTGAGCTTGGTTGGGCAATAAATTTTGAACGTGTGCATTGAGTTCAAATTCAACGCCTAAATCTTCAGCTTCTTTTTTCAGCAGATAAGCAAACTCCCGACAGTTACCAACTTCGTCATGCGGAAAATAAAGTGCTTCCAATAGTTTTGTTTCTGCTGTGTTGAGTGCGGGTTCAATTTCCAAGGCTTCGGCTGTAGAAAGAACTTTTAAATCTATGCCCTCTGCGCGCATGAGTTCAATCGATGCTTGAAGCAATTTACGCTCGCGCTCGTCTCGCATAAGGACCATGTAGCCTTGTGAGCGGTCGTAATTCAGGTGCAAACGTTTGGTGAGTTCATGCAATCTTTGCTGACTGAAAAGGGAAAGATGGAGAAGGTTTTTGCGATTACGGTTGAAAGTTTCGCTATTGCAGGCTCGCCACCATTTGGACAACCAAGCCATTTCAGCAAGCCCTAGTCCTGAAATGCGAACGGGGGCATTTTTTTTGCCCAATTGAGAAAGTACATGCCAAGCCATGCCAGGTTTCGCCCAAGGGGTGACATAGCCTGGCGATATCACGCCTGCATTTGCAAAGCTACATTCTTGTGCAACAGAGCTGTTGCGCTCAAACACCTTGACTTCATGGCCTTGCAGAGCAAGTTCGTATGCAGTGGTGATTCCCACCACGCCTGCACCGATCACAGCGACTTTCATAGGTAGAGATCTCGTTGACTATGTTAGAATTTGAAGGTTTTGTGATGAAGCCAACACTTTAGTTTGCTTTTACGAAACTAATCTGCGAATCAGTTCATTCAAGGTGTTTCTATAAGTATTCATTTTTGAAGACTTGTAGTAATCAAGAACTGCATTTTAGACCTAACCTTTGGAGTACACACATGTCAGTCACTATGCGCGAAATGCTAGAAGCCGGAGTCCACTTTGGACACCAAACCCGTTTCTGGAACCCAAAAATGTCACCCTTCATTTTTGGACATCGCAACAAAATTCACATCATCAACTTGGAAAAGTCTTTGCCGATGTTCCAAGAGGCGGCAAAGTTTGCCAAGCAGTTGTCTGCCAACCGCGGCACCATCTTGATGGTGGGCACCAAGCGCCAATCACGCGAAATCGTCGCCGCTGAAGCCCAGCGCGCTGGCGTACCTTATGTTGATCAGCGTTGGTTGGGCGGGATGTTGACTAACTTTAAAACCGTCAAAACATCCATCAAACGTCTAAAAGACATGAAGGTGCAACAAGAAGCTGGGTTGGAGAGCCTGTCTAAAAAAGAGCAATTGATGTTCCAGCGTGAACTAGAGAAGCTAGAAAAAGACATCGGCGGCATTCAAGATATGACGACCTTGCCAGACGCGATTTTTGTGATCGATGTTGGGTACCACAAGATTGCTATCTTGGAAGCCAAGAAATTAGGCATCCCTTTGATCGGCGTAGTCGATTCCAACCACTCCCCCGAAGGCATTGACTACATCATTCCAGGTAATGACGATTCATCCAAGGCTGTGACTTTGTATGCACGTGGCATTGCCGATGCAATTTTGGAAGGTCGTGCCAATGCTGTGAATGACGTTGTCAAAGCAGTTGCTGCTGAAGACGCTGACGAATTTGTTGAAGTGGCTGAGTAAAAGAGAGCTTGATTTTTAAAAGGGGCTCACGTTAGCCCCTTTTTCATAACTAAAACCAAATACACAAACTATTGATACGGAGAAATACATGGCTGCAATTACCGCAAGCATGGTGGCTGAATTAAGGGGTAAGACCGACGCCCCGATGATGGAATGCAAAAAAGCGTTGACAGAGGCCGATGGCGACATGGCCAAAGCTGAAGAATTGCTGCGCGTCAAATTAGGAAGCAAAGCAGGTAAAGCCTCTAGCCGCATCACGGCTGAAGGCGTTATCACCAGTTTTCTCGCTGGTAATAAGGGCGCGTTGCTCGAAGTCAACTGCGAAACTGACTTCGTGACCAAGAACGACAGTTTCTTGGCGATGGCACAAGCCGCTGTCAAATTAATCGTTGAGCACAACCCCGCCAACATTGATGCGATGGGTGCTTTGTCCTACAGCCAAGACGGTTTTGGCCCAACGCTAGAAGATGTGCGTAAAGGGTTGATTGGCAAGATCGGCGAGAACATGAGTTTCCGTCGCTTCAAGCGTTTTGAAGGTGCGAGCTCCCTGAGTGCTTATTTGCATGGAACCCGCATCGGTGTCGTGGTCGAATATGACGGCGCTGAGACGGCTGCTAAAGATGTTGCCATGCACGTTGCTGCCATGAAGCCAGTTTCCTTGACGAGTGCAGATGTGCCCGCAGAGCTTATTGAAAAAGAGCGCTCAGTCGCCACTGCCAAAGCTGCAGAGTCTGGCAAACCAGCAGACATTGCCACCAAAATGGTCGAAGGCTCGGTACAAAAATACCTCAAAGAAGTTTCACTTTTCAATCAGCCCTTTGTTAAGAACGACAAACAAACGGTTGAGCAAATGCTGAAGTCTGCCAATACATCGGTGAAATCTTTCACCTTGTATGTAGTAGGTGAGGGAATTGAAAAGAAGGTGGATGACTTTGCTGCCGAAGTGGCTGCTCAGGTCGCTGCCGCTAAACAGTCAGCGTAATGAAAAGGGGGCATTAGCCCCCTTTTTTACATCTATCTTTTGCCACTATAAACAGCCATACACAAGGATTTTTATATGACCAACCCTCAACCGGCCCATAAACGCATTTTGCTCAAACTCTCGGGCGAAGCATTGATGGGGGATGACGCTTTTGGTATCAACCGAGCGACGATCGTGCGGATCGTGGATGAAGTATCTGAAGTCATCAATCTTGGCGTTGAGGTCGCAATCGTGATAGGGGGCGGCAATATTTTTAGGGGCGTTGCTGGTGGTGCCGTGGGTATGGATCGCGCTACTGCCGATTACATGGGAATGTTGGCAACCGTGATGAATTCCTTGGCACTGGCAGACACGATGAACAAGGCGGGCTTAACGGCTCGCGTGATGTCTGCTATTGCTATTGACCAAGTAGTCGAGCCCTATGTGCGTCCAAAAGCTCTGCAATATCTAGAGGAAGGCAAGGTTGTCATTTTTGCCGCTGGTACGGGCAATCCATTTTTTACCACCGATACAGCGGCAGCTCTAAGAGGTGCTGAAATTGGCGCAGAGATGGTGTTGAAAGCCACCAAGGTGGACGGTGTGTACACCGCAGACCCGAAGAAAGACCCAGCAGCCAAGCGTTACAGCCAATTGAGTTTTGATGACGCAATCGGTCAAAATCTCGGCATCATGGACGCAACGGCTTTTGCTTTGTGCCGAGACCAAAAGTTGCCCATCAAGGTGTTCTCGATCTTCAAAAATGGTGCACTACGACGCGTGGTGTTGGGTGAAGACGAAGGCACACTGGTTCATGTCTAAATCAAATTACAGCAGGAGTAAGTGATGAGCATTGCAGACATTAAAAAAACGGCCGAATCCAAAATGGACATGTCGATCGCCTCTTTTTCAAACAATCTCACCAAAATTCGTACAGGCCGTGCCAGCCCTGCATTACTGGACACTGTGCAAGTCGACTACTACGGATCCATGGTGCCTTTGAATCAAGTAGCGAACGTCTCTCTGCTTGATGCGCGTACTGTGAGCGTGCAACCCTGGGAGAAATCCATGGCAGCCAAGATTGAGAAAGCCATTCGTGACAGCGATTTAGGGCTCAACCCCTCGGCCATGGGTGAATTAATCCGTGTACCGATGCCGCCCATGTCGGAAGAGCGCCGAAAGGAATTGACCAAAGTGGTTCGGACTGAAGGTGAAAACGCCAAAATCGCGGTGCGCAATTTACGTCGAGATGCCAATGAGGCGGTCAAAAAATTAGTCAAAGAAAAGCTTGCTTCTGAAGATGAACAAAAACGTGCAGAGGCTGATATTCAAAAAGTGACAGACAAACATATTGCAGATATTGACAAAGTAGTGGCTAGCAAAGAGCAAGAAATCATGGCGGTCTAAGACTAGGCTGCATGCTCAAACTTCGCATCATCACAGCAGTGGTTTTGTTGGCAGTTTTCCTGCCAGCTTTTTTTGCTGATACGGCTGATTTACTAGCGTGGTTGACTTTGGTATTGATCGCAGCGGGTGCATGGGAATGGGGTCGACTGATGGGTTTACCTATGGCGCGGTCCTTGGGTCTTGGCTTTGTATGTGTGGCACTCTGTATCAGTTCTTGGAAATTGTTCGAATTGCCTCTACACACTACCCCTAATTTATGGTTAGGGGCTGGAGCTTTATGGGTTTTGACGAGCGCTTGGATGCTGCGCAGTGGCCTTGCATCATGGGGTTCGGTTCATGTCGCGACGAAATTAGTCGGCGGAACGCTGGCACTTTGGCTTTGTTGGCTCGCTATTTTTCAAGCTAAGCGAGTGGGAATCAACTACATGCTCTCCATCTTTGTGTTGGTGTGGATAGCCGATATCGCGGCGTATTTTGCGGGCCGAGCGTTTGGTCGACGCAAGTTAGCGCCAAGTTTGAGTCCTAGCAAAAGCTGGGAAGGTGTTTGGGGTGGTACATGCGCCGTATGGGTGATTGCCAATCTATGGGTATGGGCGGATCAACAAGCCTTGTTTGATAGCCCCAGTATTTACAGTTTGCTGTATGCCCATGGATGGATTTATTTTTTAGTGTCCATCACATTTTTGACTGCCATGAGTGTGGTGGGTGACTTAGTGGAGTCGATGGTCAAGCGCACTGCTGGCGTAAAAGACAGTAGTCAATTGCTACCTGGACACGGTGGGGTCTTGGATCGCGTTGACGCACTATTGCCCACCTTGCCATTGGCCATGATGTTGTCACAAGCTGTTGTATGAGTACATTGCAGAAGGCTCAACGACAGCGCATCACGATTTTGGGATCGACAGGATCCATTGGTGTGAATACGCTCGACGTGATTTCGCGCCACCTTGATCGGTTTGAAGTTTTTGCATTGACGGGTGCCTCGCAAGTCGATGTGATGTTCCAACAGTGTGTGCAATTTAAACCGACCATGGTGGTGATGGCCCATGCGGATGC
>CAYFLF010000060.1:0-9441 GCA_964343725.1 uncultured Bordetella sp. | reverse complement strand
ACATAAAAGTTCTCTGTCCCCACAACATAGCTAGGCGCATCTGTTCCATTAAACAGCTCCACCAACGCAAGATTGCCTTTGTGTTGTTGTGCATTTGCCTCTAACAACACACCTTTGTCTCGCATACTTGCCGCACTAAATGAAGGCAAGATATCTGGCGCAAGCAATGTGGGTTTGTCTAATTTGGTCTCGTCAAATTGCACGGGGTAGTGGGTAGGCATTCCTGTTTGCCAACCAAATGCCTTGAAGTAATTGGCGACTGACCCTATCGCATCTACTGGGCTTTTCAGCAAGTCAATGCGGCCATCTCCATCAAAGTCCACTGCGAAGCGGGACCAACTCGACGGCATGAACTGCGGCCAACCCATTGCGCCTGCATAACTTCCTGTGATGGCCGCTGCCTTTTTGGGTTGGTTGTGCAGCATCTTGACGAAATAACCCAACTCCGATTTAAAAAATGCTTGCCTTTCTTGCGCACGGGGATGCTCTGCAGGGAAATAGACAGCGAGAGTCGTCAATACATCTAACACCTTGTAATTGCCCATGTGTTGCCCGTAGAAGGTCTCGACTCCAATCACACCCACTATGAGTTCGGCGGGGACGCCATAGGTGCTTTGCGCACGTTCTAAGGCTTCTTGATGGGTTTGCCAAAACTTCACCCCAGCCTCTATTCGCCGCGGTTCAATAAAACGCGCCTGATAGGCCGCCCAATTTTTGGGTGATGTAGCCGGTGGGGGCATCACCATTTTTTCAAGACCTTGCACACGTCTAGCACTACTGAGTTGGTGTCGGACCCATGCCAGTGGTAGTTGTTGTTCTTGCGAAATATCTGTTGCAAGTTGCGTTATCGCTTCGTGTGCACCAAATGGACTTGTCCGAATGTGATGAGCAGCATGTTTTTTTCCATGGCCAGCAGCTAGTGCAACGGATGTCCATGCGCAAACAAAACTAATGAAAAGCAGCGATAAAAATCGCACAAGAAAAAAGCTGAACTGGATAGGGGGTTTCACGCGGTGGAAAATAGAAAAAAAGTGAGGCTTGCATGTTAAGCTGAGTTCAGTAGTTACACCGCGTATATGCACAAAACTGGTTATTACACACATCCGCAATGTCGAAGGCACGAAATGGGGGCTGGGCATCCTGAGTGTCCTGAGCGATTAGACGCAATACAAGAGCGAATGCTGATCAGCGGACTAGACATTGGCTTGACAGCGATCGAGGCACCTGCTGCTTCTTTTGACACTTTGGCCTTGGCGCATGATGTGGACTACATCGACCAATTGCGTTTAACTTCGCATCGCCTCATAGAAGACCAAGCCGCTACTGGGCCTTCGTATGCGCATCTCGATCCAGATACTGCGATGAATTCGCATACTTGGGATGCCGCTTTGTATTCGGCTGGGGCCGCAATCGCAGCGACCGATGCCGTGATAGCTGGTGATTTAGCCAATGCTTTTTGTGCTGTGCGTCCTCCTGGCCATCACGCGATGCGTCGTAAAGCCATGGGGTTTTGTTTTTTTAACAACGTCGCTGTTGCGGCAAAGCATGCAATCCACCATCACGGCATCCAACGGGTAGCCGTGGTCGACTTTGATGTGCACCACGGCAATGGAACGGAAGATATTCTTGCCAATGATCCACATGTGTTGATGGTGAGTTTTTTTCAACACCCGTTCTACCCATACTCGGGGACGGAAAAGCAAGCTTCCAATATGGTGAATATCCCTGTGCCTGCCTACACACGCGGGTCGCAAGTGCGCGACTTGGTGGACAACTTTTGGATGCCGCGATTAGAAGAATTCAAGCCCGAGATGATTTTTATCAGCGCTGGCTTTGACGCCCACCGAGAGGACGATATGGGCCAAATGGGCCTCACCGAGCAAGACTATGCGTGGATCACCCATCGTATAAGTGATGTTGCCAAGCGCCACGCCAAGGGTCGAATCGTGTCTTGCTTAGAAGGAGGCTATGCGCTTAGTGCATTGGCCAGAAGCGTAGAAGCGCATTTGCGCGTTTTGGCGGATTTATAAAAACATGACTGCTTTACAAGAAATTTTTGGGGATTTTCAAACCATATCCATGCCGCTGGAGATCACGGCCTTGTGCGCCTCCATTGCGCTTGCATGGGTATGCGCTTGGGCACTTGGCAGAGGTGCGACCCGTGACTCCATCTTGTTTGGCCGTCGGGTGGTGGATGGTTTGCTTTTTCCTTTATTGGCGCTGGTTTTTACGTTAGCTTGCAAAACCGTTTTGGTGAAGTTTCAAAGCGTGGCGCTACTCAAGTTGGCTGTGCCAGTGCTTCTGGCCTTGGCGGTGATTCGCCTGATTGCCCGCGTATTGGCCTCTGTGTTTCCTGAGTCGCATGGCGCACGCCTGATTGAACGTGCAGTCTCATGGTTCGCATGGGCTTTTGCGGTGATGTGGATCACGGGCTTGCTACAACCTGTCAAGGATGAACTAGACGCTATTGAGTTCTCGGTTGGCAAGTCACATGTCTCCCTTTTGCATGTGTTGGAGATCATCCTCAATGCAAGTTTTGTTCTGGTTTTGACGCTATGGATGTCTGCCTTTGTGGAGTCCAAGGTATTGAGTCGAACTTTGATGGATTTGTCGATGCGCAAAGTAGCGTCCAATGCTTTGCGTGCCTTTATGTTGTTGATTGGCATGTTGTTGGCGCTTTCCGCCTCGGGCGTGGACCTCACTGCGTTCTCCGTGCTGGGTGGCGCTTTAGGTGTGGGGCTGGGCTTTGGCTTACAAAAGTTGGCGGCCAACTATGTCAGTGGCTTTGTGATTTTGTTGGAGCGATCGCTTCGCATTGGCGACTATGTACGGGTAGACAGTTTCGAAGGCTGGGTCACTGATATCAAGACCCGCTACACCTTGGTCAGAGCCATCAATGGCGTGGAATCCGTCATTCCCAACGAACTCCTGATGACGCAACGGGTAGAAAACCTGTCGCTCGAGACCAGCCATCTGCTCCAAAACTGCATGTTCTGGGTGGGACTGCACAGCGATGTGGCGGAGGTCAAAAAATTATTGGTCGATGCCGCCTTGTCAGCGGATTTGGTGATGGCAGAGCCAGCTCCGATGGCGTTGTTGGCAGAAGTGGCCCCCCAAGGCTTGCGGTTTCAGCTGAATTTTTGGATGGACGATCCCGCCCACGGACAAGGTTTGGTCAAGTCAAATGTCAACCTGGCCGCGCTCGAAGCCTTGAGAAAGGCGGGCGTGCTCTTGGCGCCCGCGCCATACGAGGTGCAACTTGTCAAATCGGGTGAAATATGAGCTTGGAAGCCCGAAAAGGTTCACTTTGGGCGACTAGTGGGTAGAAGAGAGGGTAAGGGGTAAAAAAGCACGGTCGTACTAAAATCTAGCGTTTGGATATTACAATGTGACGTTTACGTAAACGTCAATTAGTTTTTCAATATTTTTGGAGTTTCCACCATGAAAGTTTTGGTCGCAGTCAAGCGCGTTGTCGACTACAACGTGAAGGTTCGCGTGAAGTCAGACAACACCGGAGTCGACATTGCCAACGTCAAGATGAGCATGAACCCCTTTGACGAGATTGCGGTGGAAGAAGCGGTTCGCCTGAAAGAAAAGGGCGTGGTCACCGAGGTGATCGCAGTCTCTTGTGGCGTGACCCAATGCCAAGAAACTTTGCGCACTGCGATGGCGATTGGCGCTGACCGTGGCATCTTGGTGGAAACAACGGAAGAACTCCAACCCTTGGCCGTAGCCAAGTTGCTCAAAGCCTTGGTCGACAAGGAGCAGCCCCAATTGGTGATTCTGGGCAAACAAGCGATTGACGACGATTGCAACCAAACAGGCCAAATGTTGGCGGCCTTGGCAGACTTGCCCCAAGCCACATTCGCCTCCAAGGTGGAAGTCGCCGACGGCAAAGCCAGCGTGACCCGAGAAGTCGATGGCGGTTTAGAGACCCTCTCTATTAGTTTGCCCGCTGTGGTCACAACGGACTTGCGTTTAAACGAGCCCCGCTATGTCACCTTGCCCAACATCATGAAGGCCAAGAAGAAGCAACTCGACATCTTCAAACCCGAAGACCTTGGCGTCAATGTCGCGCCGCGTATCAAAACCTTGAAGGTCAGCGAGCCACCCAAGCGCAGCGCAGGTATCAAAGTACCAGATGTGGCGACTTTGGTAGACAAGCTCAAAAACGTGGCCAAGGTCATTTAATTAGGTCAGCCTAGGAGTAACAGAACATGACATCCCTCGTTATTGCTGAACACGACAACGCGTCGGTTAAACCCGCTACTCTCAACACCGTCACCGCGGCATTGGCCATGGGCGGTGACGTCCATGTGCTGGTCGCTGGCCACAATGCTGGTGCTGCCGCTGCCGCTGCTGCCCAGATTGCGGGAGTCGGCAAAGTGATCCATGCTGATAGTGCAGACCTCTCGCACGGGCTCGCTGAAAACATCGCAACCCAAATCTTAGGCGTGGCTGGCAGTTATTCGCACATTGTTTTCCCAGCTACCGCAAGCGGTAAGAACGTTGCGCCCCGAGTCGCTGCCAAATTAGATGTTGCCCAGATCAGCGATATCACCAAGGTCGACAGCCCTGACACGTTTGAGCGCCCAATCTATGCCGGTAACGCGATTGCTACCGTGCAATCCACCGATGCGGTGAAGGTGATCACGGTGCGCACCACAGGTTTTGATGCCGCTGCCGCAACGGGTGGGTCTGCCTCGGTGGAAACAGTCGCTGCCGCTGCCGATTCAGGCAAGAGCAAATTCATGGGTAGCGAAATCGCCAAGAGCGATCGCCCTGAATTGACAGCTGCCAAGGTCATCGTCTCAGGCGGTCGTGCTCTGGGTAGCGCTGAGAAATTCACCGAGATCATCACGCCCTTGGCTGACAAATTAGGTGCCGCCTTGGGCGCTAGCCGCGCGGCAGTTGATGCGGGCTATGCACCGAACGACTGGCAAGTCGGTCAAACGGGCAAGATCGTCGCGCCTCAGTTGTATGTGGCTTGCGGCATCAGCGGCGCTATCCAACATTTGGCTGGTATGAAAGACAGCAAGGTGATCGTGGCAATCAACAAAGACCCTGAGGCACCTATCTTTTCTGTAGCCGACTTTGGCTTAGAAGCGGACTTGTTTGTGGCGGTGCCAGAACTCGTCTCTGCCTTGTAGATCCCCATTTAGCCTAACTGTTCGCGGTTCAATTTAGGAGCACGCTATGTCGTATGTCGCCCCCGTCAAAGATATGTTGTTCAACATGGCGCACCTTGGTGGCCTAGAACAAATTGCACAAATGCCCGCTTTTGAAGACGCGGGGCTGGAAACTGCGCAAGCGGTGCTCGAGGAATGCGCCAAACTCAATGAGTCGGTCTTGGTGCCATTGAACTGGGAAGGCGATAAAAACCCGTCCTATTTAAAAGACGGACATGTGCATACAACGCCTGGGTTCAAAGAGGCCTATGACCAGTACCGCGAGGGCGGATGGCAAGGCCTGCAACATCCACCAGCATTCGGTGGCCAAGGCTTACCCAAAACCATTGGCGCGGCTTGCGGCGAGATTTTGAACTCTGCCAATATGAGTTTTGCTTTGTGCCCGTTGCTGACCGACGGCGCGATCGAGGCCTTGCTGACAGCTGGGTCGGATGAGCTCAAAGCCATCTATCTGGAAAAACTGATTTCTGGAGAGTGGACTGGCACGATGAACCTGACCGAGCCACAGGCGGGTTCGGATTTGGCGGCGGTTCGTTCACGGGCTGAGCCTTTGCCAGATGGCAGTTACAAAGTGTTTGGCACCAAGATTTTCATTACCTACGGCGAACACGATATGGCGAAAAACATCGTCCACCTCGTGTTGGCTCGCGTCCAAGGCGCGCCTGAGGGAGTCAAGGGCATCAGCCTGTTTGTGGTCCCTAAGTTTTTGGTGAACAAAGATGGATCTGTGGGCGCACGCAACGATGTGCATTGCGTCAGCATCGAGCACAAGATGGGCATCAAAGCCAGCCCGACTGCGGTGTTGCAATATGGTGATCACGGTGGCGCCATTGGCTACTTGGTGGGTGAAGAAAACCGCGGCCTAGAGTACATGTTCATCATGATGAACGCTGCTCGCTACGCTGTCGGTGTGCAGGGCATCTCGGTTGCGGAGCGGTCCTACCAGAAGGCTGCCCAATTTGCACGAGACCGTGTGCAGAGCCGCCCTGTGGATGGCAGCATGAAAACCAGTGCGCCCATCATCCACCACCCCGATGTACGTCGCATGCTCATGACGATGCGCGCCTATACCGAAGGATGCCGCGCCATGGCCACCGTAGCGGCAGCGGCTTATGACGCGTCGCACCACCATCCCGATGCAGCGACTCGCAAAGAGAACTTGGCGTTTTACGAATTCCTGGTGCCCTTGGTCAAAGGCTTTAGCACCGAGATGAGTTTGGAAGTCACCAGTTTGGGCGTTCAAGTGCACGGAGGCATGGGATTCATCGAAGAAACCGGTGCCGCTCAGTATTACCGTGACGCCAAAATTTTGACGATTTACGAAGGCACGACCGCCATCCAAGCCAACGATTTGGTGGGTCGCAAAACCGCCCGAGACGGCGGCCAAACCGCTAAGGCCATCGCAAGCCAAATTGAGCAAACCGAAAAGCAACTCAAAGCCCACAGCGATGCGCGTTGCCATGCAGTGGCCAAGCGACTGTCGGCTGCGCGTGAGGCGTTTTTAGATGTGGTCGAGTTTTTTGTGGCCGAGAGTAAATCCAACCCGAATGCGGTCTACGCCGGAAGCGTGCCTTACCTCATGCTGGCTGGAAATCTGATGTCAGGCTGGCAAATGGGCCGCGCCATGTTGGTGGCGCTGGAGCACATTGCCAAAAACGACGATGTGGCCTTTATGCAAGCCAAGGTGACAACGGCCCGCTTCTATGCAGACCACATCTTGTGCAAAGCGCCTGGCTTGCGTGACAGCATCATCGCTGGCGCTGACAGCGTGACGGAGATGGCCTTAGAGGCTTTCTAAAAACGTCTCCCCCAACTGGAATCGCAATGTCCCAATTACCAGCGGTCTTACAACAACTGAAGTTTCCGGTGATTGGCTCGCCGTTGTTCATCATCAGCAATCCCCAACTGGTGATCGCCCAGTGCAAGGCTGGCATCGTGGGATCTATGCCAGCGCTCAACGCGCGGCCTGCCGAGCAGTTGGAAGAATGGTTGATCGAAATCACCGAGGCGCTTGCAGCGCACAACCGCGCGCATCCAGATAAGCCTGCCGCGCCTTTTGCCATCAACCAAATTGTGCATAAGAGCAATGACCGCTTGGAGCACGACATGGCCATGTGCGTGAAATACAAGGTGCCGATCATCATCACATCGCTCGGTGCGCGAGAGGATGTCAATGCGGCTGCCCATAGCTATGGGGGCATCGTGTTGCACGACATCATCAATAACAAGTTTGCCAAAAAAGCGATTGAAAAAGGGGCGGACGGTTTGATTGCAGTCGCTGCTGGCGCGGGCGGTCATGCGGGTGTGAAAAGCCCGTTCGCGCTAATTCAAGAGATTCGTGAATGGTTTGACGGGCCCATCGCCTTGAGCGGTGCGATTGCCAACGGCGGTGCCATTCTGGCAACCCAGGCCATGGGGGCTGACTTTGCCTATATTGGTTCAGCTTTTATTGCCACTGAAGAAGCCCGCGCTGCCCAAGCGTACAAACAGGCGATCGTCGACGCCTCGTCAGACGATATCGTCTACAGCAACCTGTTTACTGGGGTGCATGGCAACTATTTGGCGCCTTCGATTCGCAATGCAGGGCTCGACCCCGACAACCTGCCTGAGAGCGATGCCTCCAAGATGAACTTTGGCGGAGACGCCAAAAAAGCTTGGAAAGACATCTGGGGCTGCGGGCAGGGTATTGGTGCCGTCAAATCCGTTGTGCCTGCGGCCGAGTTGATCGATCGCCTCTACCGTGAGTACGAAGAGGCGAGGGAGCGGCTGAACCTAGCGCATCACTAACACCGGAATCGTGGTGTGGGTGAGCACCTGTTGGGTTTCGCTTCCAAGCAATAAGCGCTTGATGCCTTTGTGGCCATGGGAGGCCATCACAATCAAGTTGACTTTGTTTTTCTTGGCTGTGGCAACCAAAGCATCTGAGACGCTGTCTGATTTGACAACAACGGTTTTGATACGCACTTGATGCTGGGAGGCCTCTTTGGCGACTTTGTCCAATTGTTTGTGTGCATGGTCCGACCAAGATTTTTCGATCTTGTCGACTTCTGCCATATTCACTGGAATCGAGCCTTCAAAATAAGTTTGGGTGAAACGAGGCACCACCTTCACCGCAATCAAGCTGGCGCCATGTATTTGGGCCAATGCAATGGCACTGTTAACGGCTTTTTTGGAAAGCGAAGAACCATCTGTGGCGACCAAAATCTTTTTGTACATACCTAAGCTCCTTGTTTGTGATGTTTTGAGCTTAGTGGGTTGGCAGGAAACAATATTGATGCAAATCAATGACTTAAAAAATGGTCCCATTAAGCTCCATCTCCATGACTAATTCAACGGCCCTGACTCTCTTGGACGACCCTCAAGAATGGGCGCGTTTTGGGCAACCCGCTGCGGGCAACCTAAAAAACAAGGCCGATGAAGACTGGGTCTCGCATGTGGTGGTCCAAGGCATGCATTGCGCAGCCTGTGCCTACACAGTCGAAAAAGCCCTAATGTCCGTTTCCGGCGTGAAATCGGTGGAAGTGAGCGCGACCACCCACCGCGCCAAAGTGGTGTGGTCTGCCAGCAAGGTATTGCCGTCCAAGTGGATTGGCGCTTTGGTCGACGCTGGCTATGGCGCTGTGCCTGCACTCGACACGTCGCTGCGGCAAATTCGTCAAAAAGAAATGCGTTTGGCGCTGTGGCGTTGGTTGGTCGCTGGCTTTTGCATGATGCAGCTGATGATGTATGCCTACCCCAGTTACATCGCGGGCGACGGCGACATCACCCCAGAGATGGTCAACTTACTGCGCTGGGCTGCTTGGGTGATTACCTTGCCCGTGTTGCTTTTCTCGTGCGGGCCGTTTTTTGCCAATGCATGGCGTGATATCCGTCGGCGTGAAATCAGCATGGATTTGCCGGTTGCCATTGGCATGGGTATTACGTTTCTGGTGAGCTCAGCAGCTACTTTTGACCCTACAGGTGTTTGGGGGTCAGAGGTGTATTTCGACTCGCTGAGCATGTTTGTATTTTTCTTGCTCACAGGGCGTTGGTTGGAATTGCGCATGCGCGACAAAACCGCTGGCGCTTTAGAGGCAGTGATGAACCGTTTGCCCGACAGCGTAGAGCGCCAAAAGGCCGACGGTCAGTTTGAACGGGTCAGCGTTGCGAACTTGCAAGTGGATGACTTGATTCGGGTCAATGTTGGAGAGGGATTTGCAGCAGATGGCGTCATCGTGCAAGGCGATACCTTGACCGACGAAGCGCTATTGAC
>CAYFLF010000059.1:0-9490 GCA_964343725.1 uncultured Bordetella sp. | reverse complement strand
GACAGGTTTTTCTCAAGCGCCAAACGCAAATGGTTGCCAACGCGGGTGGCGTTTTCGAGCAAGCCGTCTTCTTGCATGATGCGAATCGTCTCCACACCAGCGCGCATGGCGAGTGGATTGCCTCCAAAAGTTGTTCCGTGGTTTCCGGGTTGGAAAATATTTGCTGCTTTGGGCCCAGCGACAACCGCACCTACCGGCACGCCAGAACCCAAGCCTTTGGCCAAGGGCATGACATCGGGCAAGATGCCTGCCCACTGGTGTGCGAACCACTTGCCGGTGCGTCCCATGCCGCATTGCACCTCGTCGATCATCATCAACCAGTCTTTTTCATCGCAGAGTTGGCGCACGGCTTTCAAATATTCAATGCGCATGGGCTGAATGCCGCCTTCGCCTTGAATCGTTTCCATAAAAACGGCAACCACATTCGGATTGCCAGCAGTGGCTTGTTTGAGTGCGTCGATGTCGTTGACAGGCACGCGGACAAAGCCTTCCATCATGGGGCCAAAGCCTTCCTTGATCTTGTCGTTGCCCGTCGCGGCCAAGGTGGCGAGCGAGCGGCCGTGGAAAGACTTTTCATAGACCACGATTTCAGGCTTCTCGATACCTTTGCTGTGACCAAACTTGCGGGCGAGTTTTAAAGCGGCCTCGTTAGCCTCTAAGCCAGTGGAACAAAAGAACACATTGGTTAAGCCTGACAACTCCACCAACTTTTCCGCCAAGGCTTCTTGGTTGGGTATGTGGTAGTAGTTGCAGCTGTGGATCATCTTGCCGATTTGGTCTTGCAAAGCGGGCGTGAGTTTGGGGTGGGCGTGGCCCAATGTGTTGACGGCAATACCTGCCAGACCGTCCAGATAGCACTTGCCGTTCGTGTCCCACACACGCAAACCTTTGCCATGCGACAAGGCCACCGGCAAGCGACCGTAGGTGTTCATGGTGTGGGGGGATGCAACAGGGGCGGTCATGACAACTCCAAATGAAAACGACCCAACGAAGGTTGAGCCGTTGAGATGTAATTTTAGGGGCATCAAGGCGGATTTAGGGCGACGACATTAGGGTTTGTGCTAGTCGCAAGTCTTATACAAGATAGAATCGAAATCAGCGGCAAACCTAAGCTCTTTTTAGCGTTTCCCTGCTCCCCAACCCTCGCCCTAATCCTCAACCCAACCTTCACCCCAATCCTCTACTTAACCCGATGGTTTCCGATCACACCAAAGAAGTTTTCATCTTGGGGCTGACCCACGATGGGAAAACTTTTAGGCCTAGTGATTGGGCGGAGCGGTTGGCAGGTGTCATGAGCCAATTCAGGCCTGGGGGCGCAACACCAGACAGCTACATCAGCTACTCGCCTTGGTGTGTTCCCAATACCTTGGACGGCAATAAATGCGTCATCGTTCACACAGACATGCGCGAAGAAGAGCCCATGGCGTGGAATTTTGTGATGAACTTCGCCAAAGACAACGATCTGCAGGTTTTGGAGGCGTGCTTGTTGCCCGAGCACCCAGAAAAGGAAAAAGCTCTCTAAGTCTTGGTTTTTAGGGAACTTGCGCGATCAAATTGAGTACGCACAATAAAAAACCCGCCGAGGCGGGTTTTTGCTTTTTTGCTTTGCTGACAGCGCACCCGTTACAAACGGCAGCCTGACAAACAGGCTGGGCGGGTTGCCTAGAAATTAGGCAGCGAGTGCCAAGGCTTTGACCTTGGAGGCGAGGCGGCTCTTGTCGCGAGCCGCTTTGTTTTTGTGAAAGACACCTTTGTCGGCAACTGTGTCGACAACGGCTTGCATCTTGCCGAACAATTCGGCAGCTTTGGTTTTGTCGCCAGCCAAAACAGCTTTCTCGACATTCTTGACCGCAGTACGGTACTTAGAACGCAAGGAGGTGTTGGCAGCGTTGATTTTTTCGTCTTGACGGACGCGTTTACGGCCCGACGCGAGGCGCGGGTTCTTTTTCTTTGGCTTGGAAGATGCCATGGTGATTGATTCCTTTAGTGTCTGTGGATGTTGTCAGCAAAGCCCACGATTGTAGCTGGAAACGTCGTCTGGCTACACTTGTGGCTGTGTCCTTGTTCAAATCCGCTTCTATCGTCTCTAGCCTGACCTTGGTGTCACGCATCACCGGTTTGGTGCGAGAGCTCTTAATTGCTTCGACTTTTGGCGCCAGCGCTTTGACCGACGCTTTCAATGTGGCCTTTCGTATTCCCAATTTATTTCGGCGATTATTTGCTGAGGGCGCATTCAGCCAAGCCTTTGTTCCGGTCTTGGCCACCAGCCGACAACAAGCGGGTGACGAGGCCACGCATGTTTTGATTGACCAGGTCACGACCGTCTTGGCTTGGGCTTTGTTTGTGGCCAGCGTCGCTGGTGTTTTGGGTGCTCCATGGCTGGTGTGGGTGATGGCCAGTGGACTGCAGCAGTCCCCTGAAGGTTTTGACGCGGCGGTCGTGATGACGCGCTGGATGTTCCCCTATATCGCCTTGATGTCTTTGGTGGCATTGGGCGCTGGCGTGTTGAACACCTGGAAGCGCTTCGCCGTGCCTGCGGCAACTCCCGTTTTGCTCAACGTGTGCATGATTGGCGCAGCTTTGTGGGGTGCTCCACTATTTGGGCGCTGGGGGATTGAACCCATTTTTGCGATGGCGGGGGGCGTGATGCTCGGTGGTGTGGCGCAACTGAGCGCCCAGTGGTGGGCCTTACGCAAGTTAGACCTATTGCCCCATGTGGGTTTGGGTTGGACTTCCCTAAGCCAAGCTTGGAAAAGTGAAGGGCCTCAACGCATCTTGCAATTGATGGCGCCCGCATTGCTGGGCGTCAGCGTGGCGCAAATTTCTTTGCTCATCAATACCCAAATCGCCTCGCATTTAACGCCGGGGAGTGTGAGCTGGCTCAGCTATGCCGATCGCTTGATGGAATTTCCGACTGCCTTGCTGGGCGTTGCATTGGGCGTGGTGTTGATGCCGCAACTGTCTGCCGCCAAAGCGGCTAACGACAGCCAAGCGTTTTCGAACATGCTGGATTGGGGTTTGCGTTTGGTGCTGGTGCTTGCTTTGCCGTGTGCGGTGGCACTACTGGTGTATTCAGATGCCTTGGTGGCGGTGCTCTACCACTACGGCGCTTTCAATGCACACGATGTGCAACAGACCAGTGTGGCGCTCATGGGCTATGGCGCGGGTCTGCTGGGTTTAGTCGCCATCAAAGTGCTGGCGCCAGGTTTTTATGCCAGCCAAGACACGCGCACGCCTGTGGTGATTGCGGTGTCGGTGTTGGTGATCACCCAGTTGCTCAACGTGGTGCTTGTCCCAGTCTTTGCGCACGCAGGTTTGGCGTTGTCGATTGGCTTAGGCGCTTTGGTCAACGCAGGATGGCTACTGATAGGACTGCGTCGACGTGGCGCCTATGTCCCCAAACACGGTTGGTGGCGCTTGGTCGCCCAAGTGTTACTCGCTTGTGCGCTATTGGGCGCTTGGTTGGCCACCATGGCGCATGTGCTGGATTGGACTGAAATGCAGGTGACACCTTTTTTACGTGTTGGCTCTATGGCCGGCGTTTTGCTGGTCAGTGCGCTGATTTATTTTGTTACCCTAAGCTTGAGTGGACTGAATGTCATCAACTTGTTGCGGCGATAAAAGGCGTTGAACCATGGATTTCAAGTTAGAAGTGCCTACCTCTTTGGAATACTTTGCCTCTTTGGTGCAAAGTGACACAGAGTTCCCTTTGCTAGAAGCCGCCATCTGCTTGGCCCAAGACGAATACCCTGAACTCGACATCCAAGAAGTCTTAGGGCAAGTCGACCAACTTGTCAGCCGCCTGAAAAAACGCTTACCCGCTGACGCTGGTGCGATCCACAAGTTGCGACTGCTCAACAAGTTCTTTTTTGAAGAAATGGGTTTTGCGGGCAATGCCAATAACTACTACGACCCCGACAACAGCTATTTGCATGTGATGCTGCGCACCCGTCGCGGTATTCCAATCAGTTTGGCGCTGTTGTGGCTTGAGTTGGCGGGCCAAATCGGATTGGATGCCCATGGTGTCGGGTTTCCTGGACATTTTTTGGTCAAAGTGCACTTGCCTTACCCGCATGAAGGCAAGGTGGTGATCGACCCTTTCAACGGTCACTCACTGACCAAAGAAGATTTGATGGAACGGCTCTCCCCCCTCTATGTTGAATCAGGCTTGGTGAGGGACGGTGAGATCTCTGACGAATTGCTCAAACACTATTTGCGCAGTGCCACACCCAGAGAAATCATGACGCGCATGCTGCGTAATTTAGAAGAGGTCTACGGCTCGCAGTCCGATACAGAGCGCTTGGACGCGGTGAGGAAACGCCTCAAAGTTTTGCTGCCAAGTTTGGATGAAGCAGTCTAATTAATTAAGCCACCACCACAGAAGCGCCACCACCCTTGGGCGCAATCACCCCGATCGTGTGTACGGATTCACCTAACTCTTGCAGGGTTTGGGCGCAAGCTTTTGCATGTGCGGCGTCTATCACCACCACCATGCCGATGCCGTTGTTAAAGGTGCGGTTCATCTCGATGTCGTCAATGCCCGCCGTGGTTTGAAGCCAAGCAAATAACTCACTGCGTGGCCAACTACCGTGTTGGAGATGGGCGGCCAGTCCGTCTGGAAGCACGCGGGGAATGTTTTCTAACAATCCACCACCAGTGATGTGCGCCAAGGCTTTGATCGGGTGTTGGGCGAGTGCAGCCAGCACGCTTTTCACATACAAGCGGGTGGGGGCCATGATGGCTTGCTTGAAAGGCTGCCCGTCGAGTGTGGCGGGTGTGTTGGCGCCAGCGCGCTCAATGACTTTGCGCACCAAAGAAAAACCGTTGGAATGCACGCCAGAAGACGAAAGCCCCAGCACGACATCACCCGCCTGCACGTTTTGCCCCGTCAAGATTTTTGACTTTTCAACTGCGCCCACGGCAAAGCCTGCCAAGTCGTATTCACCAGCGGGGTACATGCCGGGCATTTCAGCGGTTTCACCGCCAATCAAGGCGCAACCAGAGAGCTCGCAGCCTTTGGCAATGCCGCCCACAACCGCGGCGGCTGTGTCTACGTCTAACTTGCCACAAGCAAAGTAGTCGAGAAAAAACAGAGGCTCCGCGCCTTGCACCAGCACATCGTTGACGCTCATGGCAACCAAGTCAATACCGACCGTGTCGTGCATTTGCCATTCAAAAGCGAGTTTGAGTTTGGTGCCAACGCCATCGGTACCGCTCACCAAAACAGGCTCTTTGTAGCGTTTTGGCACCTCAAACAAAGCACCAAATCCACCGATCCCCGCCAAGACCCCCTCGCGCATGGTTTTCTTGGCCAAGGGCTTGATGCGTTCAACCAAAGCGTCGCCGGCGTCAATGTCTACGCCTGCGTCTTTATAAGAGAGGGGGTGGTTCATGGTGCGCTGTGGGAGAGGTAAGCAAGTAGGCGCTCACCGATAGAATGAAGCGTTTCATTTTAAAGCTCCCCAATCTACGACGCTGTATGCAATTTGTCCCACCGCAACGCCATGCCTTTGCCTGGGGAGTTATTACCCTTGTATTGGGAGTTGTCCTCTGGGTTTTAGGCCCCGTTTTGATGCCTTTTGTGGTGGCTGCTGTGTTGGCCTACGCCTTGAACCCAGTGGTGCGTGGTTTAGAGCGCGTCGGTAAGCCATGGATCCCTTCCATCGTCGCTGTGCTTTTGGTTGAAATCGGTTTTCTGGTGATGGTGGTGGCGGTATTTACTTTGCTCGTTCCCATCGTGGTGACGGAATTGCCCCAAATGCGGGACAAATTACCCACCTTGCTGGAGCGTGGCCAAACTTTTTTGGCACCGTGGCTTGCCAGTATGGGGGTACAGGTGTCTTTAGACCCTGAGAGCCTCAAAGCCTTTGTTTTGCAAAACCTGGATCTGTCGATGGGTGATGGCGTTGCCAAGGCATTAGCCTCCTTGCGCATTGGGGGCAGTGTGGCCTTGGCTGTGATTGGCAATTTGGTATTGATTCCTGTTGTGCTGTTTTATTTGTTGATCGATTGGCGCCACGTTGTGCGCCATATGCACTCGTTGGTGCCAATGAAAATGCGCCCTGCCTTTGATAGTTTTATGAAAGAAAGCGATCTGGTTTTGGGACAGTACTTACGCGGTCAACTCTCTGTCATGGTGGCGATGGCTGTGTTTTACAGCGTGGGGCTATGGTGGTTTGGACTAGAACTTGCATTACCGATTGGCGTATTCACAGGCTTGGCTGTTTTTGTGCCTTATGTCGGATTTGGTTTAGGGCTGGTTCTAGCATCCATCGCCGCCTTGTTGCAGTTTCCATTTGAGCAGGCCTGTCTCGTGGTGGTGGTGGTCTTTGGTTTGGGGCAAGCCTTGGAAGGCTTTGTGTTGACCCCGCGTTTGGTCGGCGAGCGTATTGGGCTTCATCCTTTGCATGTGATTTTTGCTTTGTTGGCTTTTGGCCAGTTGTTTGGTTTTGTGGGTGTCTTGATTGCACTGCCAGCGAGTGCCGTGCTGCTGGTGGCGATACGTCGTTTGCGACACCGCTACCAATCTAGCGAGCTTTTCAGAACATGAAGCAAATTGCGCTAGACATCGGATTGGCCGCCGGTCCGAGTTTGCGAAATTTCATGGCAGGACCCAATCTTGCAGCCTTAGATCACTTGGTGCTGTGGTCTGGCCATGACAAACGTTCTCCTGTCCCAACCTATTTGTGGGGCGAATCGGGCAGTGGTAAGTCGCACCTCTTGCGCGCGGTGTTTGCGCAACTACAAGAGCAGGGCAGTCCCGTTGGCTGGTTGGACGCGTCTATTGCCGAGCCCCCAGCTTTTCAAGAAAACTGGCGTGTCGTCGTATTGGATGACGTGCATTTGTATACGGCTGTGCAACAGCAAGCGGCCTTTAACTGGTTCGTCAATGCGACTTCGCCACCTGACGGCCAACAGCGTTGGGTCTTGGCCAGTGGCAAAGTCCCCCCGAGCGACTTGCAGTTACGCGAAGATTTGCGCACGCGCCTTGGCTGGGGCCATATTTTTCATCTGCAAGTTTTGAGCGAATCGGAGCGACGCGCTGTGTTGCGCCAAAACGCAGACGAGCGCGGTATTTTTTTGAGCGACGAGGTGATGGACTTCATGTTGAACCGGTTCAGTCGCGACCTAGGTAACTTGGTGCAATTACTCGACCAACTCGACGGCTATGCCTTGCAAACCCAGCGCGCCATCACCATTCCGCTTCTGAAATCGATGCTGGAAGATGCTCCATGAAGCTAGCCCTCTTTGACCTTGATCACACGCTCTTGCCGATTGATTCAGACCAATCTTGGGGGCAGTTCACCACCACGCTAGGGTGGACCGATGCTGAAGAGTTCACGCGAAAAAACGATGGGTTTTATGCCGATTACCAAGCAGGCACTTTGGATATCCACGACTACGTCCGCTTTGCGACGGAGGCGTTTCGTATCCGCTCACGTGCCGAGGCAGAAGCCGCTCACGCGCGATTCATGCAAGAAGTCATCTGGCCCGTTATTCGACCCGAAGCACTGGCTTTGTTAAAAAAGCACCGTGATGCTGGCGAGCAACTCCTCATCATTACCGCTACCAATGAATTTGTGACCCGCCCGATTGCCGACGCCTTGGGTGTGGACGAACTTATCGCGGTGGAACTGGTGCGCGATGCCGAGGGTTGGTACAGCGGTGAAATCTCTGGCGTGCCGTCTTTGCGCGAAGGCAAAGTCGAACGCCTGCAACAATGGTTGCACCAACATGGCTTAGATTGGGACAAGGTGGAGACCACCTTCTACAGCGATTCCAGCAACGACATACCACTATTGGAGCGCGTCAATCATCCTGTTGCTACCAACCCAGACGCCAAACTCAAAGCCTTCGCCATTGCGCGAGGCTGGCCGATTCTGGAACTTTTCCCCACTACATGATCAAACAATTTATCAACAAGCTGATGGGCAAACCACCCGCCAGCAAAAAGCCCGCGCTAGGCAAGCGCCAGGTGGTGCCGGCCAAAGTGCATGGCATCAATCCCGATTGGGTGGACGAGCGTGCCTTGAATGTGGTGCGTACCTTGCAAGAGCGTGGTTTCAAAGCCTATATCGTGGGTGGCGCAGTGCGCGACCTCTTGTTGGGGCTCAAACCCAAAGACTTTGACGTCGCAACCAACGCTACACCTGAGCAAGTGAAGTCCGCCTTTCGTCGTGCCTTCATCATCGGCAGACGCTTTCGCATTGTTCATGTGGTCTATGGCCGTGGGCGTGAGCATGAGGTGATCGAGGTTTCCACTTTCCGTGCCCACCTCGACAACGCTGATGCCACGCAAGTCACGGGCAATGAGCGCAGTAGCAAACAAGAACTTGCTGGCATGAAGCATGCCGTCGACGCCAGTGGGCGTGTTTTACGTGACAACGTCTGGGGCCCGCAAGATGAGGATGCCGCGCGACGCGACTTCACCATCAACGCGATGTATTACGACCCCGAAACCGGAGAAGTGATCGACTACCACGGCGGTATTGCAGACGCCAAGAAAAAAGTCTTGCGCATGATTGGCGACCCCGCAACGCGCTACCGCGAAGACCCTGTGCGCATCGTCCGCGCCGTGCGATTTGCCGCCAAACTCAGTGATCTGGGCTTTTCTTTAGATGCCAAAACGACGGCGCCCTTAAAGCGCATGCTCAAACTACTCACCGAAGTGCCGCAAAGTCGTTTATTCGATGAGATGCTGAAACTTTTGCAGACTGGGCACGCCCTTTCAAGTGTGGCGCAATTGAAGCTTCTTGGATTGCAAAAAGGCATTTATCCCTTGCTTGACATTGTGGTGGCGCGTTCAGAAGAAGCTTTTGTCAAAACAGCCTTGCAAGACACGGACCGCCGCGTTGCAGAAGGCAAACCCGTGGCACCGAGCTTTTTGCTGGCCTGTGTTTTATGGTCGGACGTGCGCGAGAGTTGGAACGCCAAGCGCCTCAAGCAACCACCTTTTCCTGCTCTGCAAGAAGCGATTGACGAAGTATTCGATTCCCGCATTGGCGATGTTTCTGGCAGGGGCAAGCTCGGTGCCGATATGCGCGACATTTGGATGATGCAACCCCGCTTTGAAAAACGCGTGGGTAGCGGGCCTTGGACCTTGGTCGACCATGTACGTTTTCGGGCGGGTTTTGATTTCATGCGACTGCGCGCAGACGTGGGCGAGGTGGATGTTTTGCTCGCCGATTGGTGGCAGGAATTCAGTTTGGCCGACGATGCCTCTCGAGAAGATTTATTGCAACAGGCGCGTGCAGTAGCGCCTCCAGACGCCGCACCCAAGAAGCGACGCAGACGGCGCAAACCTTCAGGCGGGGCAGAGCGCCAAACCAAAGTGGAGTAAATCTTGGTTCAGGTCTGTGTGGCGTTTGGCGCCAACTTGGGAGATGCCAAGGGCGCGGTGCTTCAAGCGATTGCGGATGTTGGGGGCTTGGCCAGTACACAGTTGCTCAAAGCCTCAGCTTTGTATGCCAGTGCGCCGGTTGAGGCGATT
>CAYFLF010000058.1:0-9563 GCA_964343725.1 uncultured Bordetella sp. | reverse complement strand
GCGTCTTCCAAAATCACACTGGCAGATTTACCGCCCAACTCAAGGGCGACGCGCTTGATGCTTTGCGACGCCAATTCACCCACGCGCTTACCAGCGCGGGTGGAACCCGTGAAGCTCACCATATCGACTTCAGGATGGCTCGCCAAAACTTCGCCCACTTCAGGGCCTGTGCCGTTGACCAAATTGAAAACACCTGCTGGCAAGCCACTGTCATGGATGATTTCAGCCAAGATCATGGCGTTGATCGGCGCAATTTCACTGGGTTTCAAAACCACGGTACAGCCAGCGGCCAAAGCGGGTGCCACTTTCAGGGTAATTTGGTTGAGCGGAAAGTTCCAAGGCGTGATGCAGCCGACCACGCCAATCGGCTCGCGCACCACCAACGAATTACCGACTTGTTCTTCCCACACAAAACGGCGCGCCACTTTGGCGGCGTTGCCCCAGTTAAAAACAGGGCCGCCGACTTGGATCATCTTGGCCAATTTAATGGGCATTCCCACTTCGCGCGCAATGGCGGTGCCCATTTCGTCGGTTCGGTCTTTGAGGCCTTGGACGATTTTGTCTATGTAGCCACAGCGGGTTTCGACGGGTAATTGCGACCAGCTATCGAACGCCGCTCTTGCGGCCAATACCGCTTGCTCGGCCTCAGCTTTGGTGCCCTGCGGGACGGTCGCAAATACCTCTTCCGTGGTGGAGTCGTGGACTTCAAAAATCTTGCCGGATTGGGATGCGACCCATTGACCGTTGATGTAGTGTTGGGTGTAGTTCTTCAAGAAGGCTCCAAAGTTTTTGTAATGAACTGTTTAAAAATATTTATGCGGAATGGGAGTCGTGCGCCCACAAAATCAAAGCTTCGCGGTCTTCGACCACCAAACTAATATTTTTGCCCACGGGCAGGCAGACCTTGGTTTGGACGTGACCAAAGGGCAAATCCGTCAACACTGGGGATTTGATTTGTCCACGCAACCAATCGACCACGCTTTGTAATTTAAATCCTTTGTCATGCGGGGTCAGTTTGTATTGGGTGAATTGCCCCAATACAACCGCTTTTTGTTGAGCCAACACGCCCGCATGCAACAACTGGCTGAGCATGCGCTCAATCCGATAGGGGTGTTCGCTGATATCTTCTAAAAACAAAACTCCGCCTTTGATCTGCGGGAAATAAGGCGTGCCAAGCAAACTGACCAGGATGGACAAATTACCGCCCCATAGCATGGCATCTTTTGCCCAAACACCCTCTCGTTTGTGCGACAACGCATTGGCGCATGCTGCTGAGATGCGCCACCCTGCGCCCTCCCCCTGCCCGCTCAGCATGTCGTCAAAACAGGCTTCCATGATGTCGTCAGGCTGCGCTTGACCAAAGTCTTCGCCCAGTGCAGGCCCGGCCCAAGAATGGCCACCCGTTTTGGCTAACAAGGCCGATTGAAACGCGGTGAAGTCACTCAAGCCAACGAACTGCGTTCCTTTTTCAATCGATTTGGTGACTTTTTTGTAGTCGATGCCAGGCAAAATTCTGGTGAGGCCATAGCCCCCACGGCTGATCAACGCAATGTCAGCTCCACTGCTTGCGGCACGGTGGATTGCTGCTAGGCGGGTAGCGTCATCCCCAGCAAAGCGCATATGGCTGGTGAGCGCGTTGACATCTACCTCTACCTCGTGCCCTAGCTTGTGCAAACGCTGGATGCCCCGCTTGAAAGCTTGCTTATCTCGAACCGCGCCGCTAGGGGAATAAATATAGATGTGGGCCATGAATGGATTGTCCGCGGTTTCCTAGAGCGTGTGACTGACCTTACTGGCTTTGTGTTGGGAGCGACGCATTTCAAAAAACGCCTGCAACTCTTGCGCACATTCACTGGCAAGCACGCCCCCCGTCACTTGGGTGTGATGGTTGAGTTGGGCGTTGTCAAACAAGTTCAAAACGGAGCCAGCTGCGCCAGTTTTGGGTTCAGTCGCCCCATAGACCAACCGAGAGAGCCGCGCATGCATGGCAGCGCCACTGCACATTGCACATGGCTCCAAAGTGACATAGAGGGTGCAACCTTCCAAACGGTAATTGCCAAGTGCTTGGGCTGCAATGCGCAAGGCGTTGATTTCTGCATGCGCCGTGGGATCGTTGCTACTTAGAGGAGCGTTATGCGCACTGGCGATGACCTCACCGTCTTTTACGACCACCGCACCCACAGGAACTTCGCCAGCGATTGCACCTGCTTTGGCTTGCGCCAAAGCGAGCTGCATAAAGTGCATGTCGGCTTGCCCAGTCATACGGGATTGGGACCGTGTTGGTGGTTAAAACTTACGCTTGGCAGTGGCAGGCCCTGCCACGGTTGCAGGACCTTTGCCGTCAATGTGACGGAAGGTCACGCGGGCTTTATTCATGTCATAGGGAGAGAGCTCTACTGTGACCTTGTCGCCCTCAATGATGCGAATGCGGTGTAAGCGCATTTTTCCAGCTGTGTATGCAATCAGGGAGTGACCGTTTTCCAGGGTAATGCGATAACGCGAGTCAGGCAAGACTTCCGTCACAACCCCCTTCATTTCGATCATTTCTTCTTTTGCCATGTGTGTCTTCTATCCCTAAATCAAATAACCCGCTATTGTAGGACGCTTCTGAACTTTGGAATCAGACGCATGAGCGACTGAAAGATAGGCCACTTATCCCCGAAAATTGAAGGCTTTCATACCTGCCACACACCATTACTTTGAAGGATTCGTCGCATGAATTTGCATGCCAAGCTCTTACAACGCCAAGCTGAAAACCGCCCTGTTCGTATCGGTCTCATCGGTGCTGGCAAATTTGGCTCCATGTATTTGGCGCAAATTCCTAGAACCCCTGGCGTTCATTTAGTGGGTATCGCTGATTTGTCACCCGATAGCGCGCGCACCAACCTCGCGCGTGTGGGTTGGAATCCAGAAAAATTAAAAGCTAGTAGCTTGGACCAAGCTGTTAAAGATGGCAGCACCTGCATTTCTGATGACTGGAAAACTTTGGTGCGACACCCTGCCATCGACATCGTGGTCGAGTGCACGGGCTCCCCTTTGCATGCTGTTGACCACATCTTGGAAGCCTTTGAGCATCGCAAACACGTGGTCAACGTCACGGTTGAAGCTGATGCATTTTGTGGTCCCTTGCTGGCAAAGCGTGCGCAAGCGGCTGGCGTGGTGTACTCACTCGCATTTGGCGATCAACCCGCCTTGATTTGTGACTTGGTCGACTGGGCCCGTACCTGTGGCTTTCCCGTTGTGGCTGCTGGCCGTGGTCACAAGTGGTTGCCCCATTTTTCTGAATCCACGCCAGAGACTGTCTGGGGCTACTATGGCCTAACGCCCGAACAAGCTGAACGTGGTGGACTCAATCCAAAAATGTTCAATAGTTTTTTAGATGGGTCTAAGCCTTCGATTGAAAGTACCGCAGTCTCAAACGCAACTGGTTTGGGCGTACCGAGTAACGGTCTTTTGTATCCCCCAGCCAGTGTGGAAGATATTCCGTATGTCACACGTCCTATCTCTGAAGGCGGTGTGTTGGAGCGCAAGGGCATGGTCGAAGTCATTTCGTCACTAGAAGCCGACGGTCGTCAAATTCCATACGACATACGGATGGGAGTCTGGGTGACGGTCGAAGCCGAGACCGACTACATCAAAAACTGTTTTGAAGAATACAACGCGCATACGGACCCATCAGGCCGCTACTTCACCTTGTACAAACGTTGGCATTTGATTGGATTAGAAGTGGGAGTGAGCGTGGCCAGTGTTGCTTTGCGCAATGAACCCACGGGTGTCGCAACAAATTGGAATGCCGACGTTGTTGCCACCGCCAAACGCGATTTGCGTCCTGGTGAATTGCTCGATGGCGAAGGGGGCTATACCGTGTGGGGCAAATTACTGCCTGCAGCAACTTCTAAAAAAATGGGTGGCGTTCCTCTGGGTTTAGCCCATGGCGTCAAAGTGGTACGCCCTGTTGCTAGGGGTCAAAGCTTGAGTTGGGATGATGTGGCCATGGACACCACCACGCACGCCTACAAAATTCGCCGCGAAATGGAAGCAGGCTTTAACTTTTAAGCCATGCGATTAGGCAATCCGCTGCGACATGGGGATTCAAAGTGGTGGCTTGTTGCCGTTTTTTATTGCATTGTTTTAAACGCGTGGAGTCAAGCCGTAGATGTGTCAGAAGGATTGCGCATCATGGCAGACCGAACAACCGGCAATTGCGTGTCTTGCCACGAAATTCCTGCATGGAGAGACCCTAGCCAAAGCACTAATCGACTCAGTTTGCAAGGCAATTTTGGGCCCTCCTTGCAAGGTGTTGGTACGCGTTACTCCAAGGAACAATTGCTTCAATGGGTCAAAGATGCACGTGTGATACGCCCCCATACGTGGATGCCTCCTTATGGCTCCAACGACAATCTCAATCTGCCCGCGCGCTCGCAACATTTGCTGACCCCTGCGCAAATTGAAGCAGTCGTCGATGCCTTGGCAACATTTAAACAGTCTTCACCACTAGCACCTAACCAAGCCACCAACCCGCTCGCTACAGCCTCTGGTTTGGTGCAACTTCAATCCCCGCAAGCGATGAACCCCATTAGCCTTTGGACAGATGAAGGCAAGCGCAAGTGGGAAAAAGATTGTCAAACCTGCCATACAACAGAAAAAGTGGTGAAGTCGGTGCCAAACTTTCCCAAGCTTGACAGTGCGCAACAACTCATCAACCTAGAAGACCAAATTTCTATTTGCCGACAGAGGGTTGAAAAAACGTCATCACGCTCTGCTGCAAATTTGTACAACGATGACAACACCAATTTAGAGTTAAGCAGTTTTTTGCACGATGCAGCGCGTCATCTTTCGATCAACATCGCGCCACCAACCAACACCGAGAGTGCAAGCGTTTGGAAAAAACATTTAGCGGCAGGAGAATCGCTTTTTCAAACCCGCTTAGGTCATATGAACCTCTCTTGTCAGCAATGCCACGATGGCAAGTTAGGGGCATCTATGCGTGCCCAGCGAATCACAGCGGGGCATCCCACGGGCTTTCCCGCTTATCGCATCAGCTGGCAAGGGTTAGGTTCGATGGAAAGACGAATCAGGGCTTGCTTTTCAGGCGTACAAGCGCAAGTTCCTGCGCAGCAAGACATTCGCTTGCGACAACTCGAGTTGTATTTAAAAACGCGCGCTCAAGGCATGCCATTGGAAGGCCCGTCAATTCGCCAGTGAGATGCGCGCCTTCGCCTCACCCGACTCGCCTTTGTCATCTTGCCATTGCAATAGCAATTCTCCGTTTTGAGGCGTACGCACCTGAAACTCTAGAAAGGGATCCGCTGAAATACCAGAACCCAGCGTTGCTTTTAACACTTGTTTGCCTTCAAAAAATGCTGTCAAAGTGTGTATGACATTCTTAGGTACTGCAGAACCGTTCACATCAAAACGAAAGCCTGTCTCCATGGGATGACGAATCAACAAACGCACGGTCGTCATCTGGTTTGGCAACTTCGCTGGAATAATTTGCAAACGCGAGTGCATCATGTTTGATCCAAGCAGGCCGATTCTGTGACCTCCACCTCGGCTGTGTCGATCCACCAACGGCTATCGGATGTTTGGGCCAAGGCGTAAACCGTTTGAGAGCCGCCCAAGCGAACACGTGTAGAAATCATCACTTGGTCAGAACTAGGTCCAAACTCAAAAGCAGCCAACAAAGGTCTTGGATTGCGATTGGACAAAAGTAACAAGCGACGCACATGGTCTTGTGCCGTCATAGGACTTGAGACAGAAACTTTTAAAGGCACATTGAAGCCGTTGTCTGCCAAACGTGCGATTTCTAGTGAGACACGTCCTTTTTCAACAGCGTTTCGACCTATATAAGGTTGCAACAATTCTTCTGGTGGAACGTGTTGCGCAAATATCGATGGTGTTGCGCCCCACCCCAAGCCGAGCGCCCATAACAAGCGTCGGCGCAGGTTCATACCAAACGCAAACCCTCGTTTTTGAGAGGCAACATCCGCACCGGCTTACCACCGCGCGCTGCTGCAATCGCGTTCAAAATGGCTGGTGCCACAACGCAAATAGTGGGTTCACCTACACCACCCCAGAAATCATAGGTAGGTGCAATCACAGATTCGATTTTGGGCATTTGGTACATGCGGGCAATCGGATAGGTATCGAAATTTTTCTCCACGATACGTCCATCTTTGACAGATGACTCACTTTGCAATGAGTCCATGCCATAAGCCACGGAGCCTTCAATCTGGCTAGCAATTTGCACAGGATTGACCGCATGTCCGCAGTTTGTCGCCAACACCAAACGATGTACTTTGACATCGTTGCCCTTGATAGACACCTCTGCAATAGCGGCGGTGTAGCTGCCGTATCCCATGAACTGCGCAATACCTTTGAACATTCCGGGCGCTAGTGGCTTGTCCCAACCGCCTTTGTCTGCAACAGCATCTAAAACACCCAAATGCTTGGGGTGGTTTTTGATGAGACTGCGTCTAAATGCGAGCGGGTCTTTACCTGCAGCTCTCGCTACCTCATCCATAAAGCATTCGAGATAAATCGCATTTTGGTTGGTGTTGACACCACGCCATGGACCGACCGGCACATGGGTATTTCGCATGGCATATTCCACCCGTAAATTCGGTACGGTGTAGCCAAGTTGTGATTCCCCAGGATCTTTCCAATAGCCTTGTAATTGACGACGGTCTTTGCCATCCACGATATTGTGCGGCGATACATATGCGTTGATGGATTGGCCAGACACGCGCAAGTGCAATCCCACCATCTCCCCTTTTGCATCGATACCGGCTACTAAACGACATTGACCAATAGGACGGAAGTAGTCATGGGTCATGTCTTCTTCGCGCGTCCAAATTAGTTTGATGGGTGTGCCGGGGAATTGTTTGGCGATCAATGCGGCTTGGCGCACGTAGTCTTGCGTGCCCCCTCTTCGGCCAAAACCTCCCCCAAGAGGCGGGTTGTAGGCTTCACATTTCTCCAAAGGCAAACCAGTCACTGCAGCCAAGGCAGCCAATGATGCTTCTGCGTTTTGGCTAGGTACCCACACTTCAGCACGATCTGCAGTGACACGCGCTGTGCAATTCATGGGCTCCATACACGCATGTGAGACAAACGGTGTGCCGTACACCGCTTCAATTTTTTTCGCGGCACCTTGAATAGCTTGGCCTACATCACCTTGGTCAATGTCTGCAAAAACATTGTTGGTAGAAGTCAAACCCTCTTTGAGTCGAGCAGCAATTGCAGCGCTTGACTCATTGCCATTAGCGCCAAAGTCCCAAGTGATAGGTAACACCTCTAAGGCAGATTTGGCACGCCAGAAACTGTCGGCTAAAACTGCTACAGATTGATCATCCACACGCACCACTGCTTTGATGCCGCGACGCGAAGAAATTTTGGAAGCATCAAAACTCACCAACTTGCCGCCAAATACAGGACAGGCTTTGATAGCAGCGTATTGCATGCCTGGTAATACGGTATCAATGCCGTATTTGAGCGAACCATTGACTTTGGGCGCAGTGTCCAAACGTCTTGGAGATTTGCCCAAAATTTTCCAGTCCTTGGGATGCTTGAGGGTAATGGACTTTGGATCAGGTGCTGGTAGTTTTGATGCTTGACTGGCTAACTTGCCATAGCTTGTAGTTTTACCTGATGCAGCGTGCGTGACGACGCCTTTTTCAACAGCGAGTTCGCTAACAGGAACTTTCCATTCTGCGGCAGCTGCTTGCAACAACATGATGCGAGCAGCTGCGCCACCTTGGCGCACATATTCGTGCGATTCGCGAATACCTCGGCTACCGCCGGTGGACATATTGCGCCACACTCTTTTGCGCGCAAGATTTTGCCCAGGGGTGAAAGTTTGCAAACTGATTTTGGCCCAATCGCATTCCAATTCTTCAGCCACCAATTGGGCCAAACCCGTGTGCGTGCCCTGCCCCATCTCGGCACGAGCAATACGAATCACACAGCTATCGTCTGGTCGCACGACCACCCATGCATTGATTTCACTTCCACCAAGCGTTGATAGTTCATTCGATTGCGCAGCAGCAGGAAAATGAAAGCCCAAGGCCAAACCACCCGATGCGAATGCTGACGAGACTACAAATTGACGTCTTGTCAATGCCACTTGGTTTTGATTTTTCATAGTTGTCGTTGTCATAGCGGCCTCAATGGTCGATCTCTAAATCAGTTGAGATAGCGGTCTTGGCATTCGCGGCTCCTGGTCCTGCGTAATGGATCACGGAGCCAATGCCCTTGCCTGTTCCTGCGGCCATGTGGATCGCTGCGCGAATACGTTGGTAACTACCACAACGACAAATATTGGTCATGGCGTCATCAATATCTTTGTCCGTAGGTTTTGGTATGCGCTTTAACAAGGAGACAGCAGCCAAAATTTGTCCAGATTGGCAATAACCGCACTGCGGTACGTCCAGCGCTTTCCAAGCTACTTGAATGGGATGAGAGGAATCTGGGGTCAGTCCTTCGATGGTCGTAATTTTTTTATTCACAGCGTTGGAGACAGGAAGGGAGCAAGAACGCACAGGCTCGCCATTCACATGAACCGTACAAGCGCCGCACTGGGCAATGCCACAACCAAACTTAGTTCCCGTCAACCCAATTTGCTCTCGAATTACCCACAGCAAAGGCATTTCGGGTTCAACGTCGACATTGTGGTCAACGCCATTGATGTTCAAACTTAGCATGTCAACTCCTGTCTAGAAACTCTGACAACTATCCCGCAAACACACGTAGGGTGAAAGGGGAAAATCCCTAATAAGTATTCATTTGATCACCGTTAGTGAAGGTGATGAAGCATGTAAGTGCACTAAATTGGTAACTTCTTGCCATCGTAATTGAGGAAGGCACCTGTATTGGCTAGGTTGAGTGCGTGGAATTGCTCTAGCAATCTAGATGCGCTTTCAGATGGAGTGATGTCTGCATTGCTTCCTCCCATATCGGTTTTCACCCAACCAGGATGAAAAGATGCAACAGCAATGCCATCTTTTTTGAGTTCATTTGCCAGCGTGACCATGATGTTGTTGGCTCCAGCTTTGGATGCACGATAAAAATATGCCGATGTACCTTGGTGCTGTTGACTTCCCATGAAAGAGGAAATGATGCAGATCTTGGGTGCAGCACTTAGTTGGAGTTGTGGGATAAATGCGCGTGCAGTAAAAAACGGACCGGCGATATTGGTCATCAAGACATTGGATACAGAGCTTGCAGTGTTATCTGGATCATCAAGCCCTCCCCTAGCACTCATGACCCCTGCATTACACACAAGCACATCGATGCTACCTTTGATAGTGCTGGCAATTTTTCCTAGCGCTATTTCGTCGCATGCATCGGCTTTGTAAACATGGCCACGCCCCTGAGACGCTTCCACAATCGTATTTAACTCTGAGGCTGTAGCCGGATTTCGACACACCGCATGAAGTCGATCACCAGATTTCAAAATCTGGCGCGCCATTTCTAAACCGATTCCGCGATTAGCACCAGTGACTAAGTAAGTGGTAGGCATAGACATCCCATCTGAATGAATTTAAAGCTAGAAATTGGAACAT
>CAYFLF010000057.1:3189-9568 GCA_964343725.1 uncultured Bordetella sp. | reverse complement strand
AATGTGTTGGTAGGACCAGGGGGATTCGAACCCACGACCAACGGATTAAAAGTCCGCTGCTCTACCAACTGAGCTATGGTCCCGTTTCGAGACTTATTAATTTTTTGTTCTCGAAAAAAATAAATTATAACGCAGAAATTTTATCAATCACCCAACCTGCTGCGCATAGTCCAAAAGTAGCGGTCACACTCACCACCGAACCATATCCTTGGCAGTTCAGTGATCCGCTTGTGTTGCCAGTTGTTGGTTGACTTGCGACTGAAGATGCGACAGATTCTTTGCTATACACACAAAAGATGCCCATTTTTTTCTTGTCACGTGGTGCTTGATGCTCGCGCCGTAGTCGATAACGTAATTGCGCCAATAAGGGGTCATGCGTTGTGAGCGAAAGATCGTCAATGTCTACTTTGTGTGCGGCCCGTTTTCCACCTGCAGCACCTACCGTAATAAAAAGGGGTTTAGCGTGCATAGCCCACGCACTCATCGCAGTTTTGGCATGAATTTGATCACATGCATCGATGACAGCAGTGACATTTGTACTCAAAATCGAAGGCCAATTTTCAGGTGTGACAAACTCATCAACACAACATACGTCACATTGTGGATTGATGTGTGCAATACGTTGTTGCATTGCCTGTACTTTCGACATGCCGAGCGTGTTATCCATTGCATGGATTTGGCGATTGATATTCGACTCCGCAATGTGATCGAAATCAAGCAAGGTGATTTTTCCAACTCCACTTCGGGCAAGCGCTTCAACTGCCCATGAGCCGACGCCCCCTATACCAACAATAGCAACATGCGCATCACGGATGTTTGTAGCACCTGGGGTGCCATATAAACGCTCAAGACCACCAAAACGTCTTGCGGTAAGGCTTTGGTGGTCCATCTAAAAGAAGATTAGGTTGTGCAAGGCTCAATAGACGCCGCTTGCAATTTGAGGGCACAAATTGCACCAACCACAATGGACAAGACAGCGACAAACGACATCAGACTTAATGTGGACAAGCCGCTTACACCTTGTCCAAAAGTGCATCCCATCGCAGTTACGCCTCCGACGCCCATCAGCACTCCCCCGATCAAATGTCTTCCAAGGTCAGCAACATCTGCAAAACCTTCCCAGCGAAAAGACTTGTTATAAATGGCGCAAGCATTGGCTCCCAAAATTACACCGATTGCAGAAACAACGCCAGCTGTTAATACCTTTGAACTATCACTAAAAAATAACAGCCAATCTAATAAATAGGCGGAAGGCGCCACAAATGTTAGGGCTTCAATGCGTCCAGAATTGGTTCCAAGGTAGACAGATTCAAGCGTCTCAGGGTGCTCTTCTACAAAACCCAAATGCCCGCTCACCCACCATAATAAAACTACAGTAGCTCCGACGCCAATTCCAGCAATAGCGTTTTCGAAGGTTAAGAAATTTTTGCGCGTCAAAGCGATGACTATGAACAGGCCGCCAATGGCATATCCAGCGTAAACAGCAAGTTGTTGCGCATCACCTCCCAAAATGGCAGACAGGAGAGATCCAATATGCGATCCAGAGGGAATATCCAAAGCAACTACGTCAAAGTATTTGGCACGAACCACTGCAGTCAAACCCTTGAGGGTGGCAAATGCACTGACTCCCATGACGATAAAAACGACCAATGATTTCAAATTTCCGCCGCCAATACGCACCAAGGTTTTGTTTCCACATCCAGAAGCATTGACCATTCCATAGCCAAACATAAATCCACCAACAATGGCGGACAGCCACATCAATCGGTTGCTGGTATAGAGTGTTTTAGCGGGATTGATTGCTTCTATATCACTTAAATAAGCAAAACCTAGCATGGCAGTGGCAGTTGCCAATATCCATTGCCATGCGCGCGTCCAGTCTTCCATATGAATGATGTCTGACAATGCGCCAAGCGTACAAAAGTGAGTGCGCTGTGATATGGCTCCCAAAACTAAGGAGACTAAAAAAAAGGCCCAGAGGACCTCTTGCGTGATGGTTTGAATTTCGTTCATTTCAATTTTGACAACCGCTCTTTGGCAGCAGCGGCTGATTCAGTTTGTGGATATTTTTTCATTAACTCTTCTAATGTCTTGCGCGCTGATTTCACATCTTTCATTTCCAATTGGCAATTTGCTACAGAAAGCATGGCATCAGGCGCGCGGGAATGTTCTGGCTCTTTGGTGAGTAAGTTATTGAAATTCTTAATCGCCTCTTTGTACTCGCGGTTCGCGTATTGGGCGTTACCTAGCCAAAAAAGACTAATCGAACCAAAACCGCTGTTGGGATAGCGTTTATTGAAATCAATAAACCCTTCACTGGCATTGGAGAATTCCCCTTTGCGAAAAGCCGCTAAGGCAGCTTCGTAGAAGCGAATTTCTGTTGGTTCTGCCAAAAACTCGGTGTTTTCCAACTTTACTTTGATGGGTTCAAACTTTTTTATGCGTTCGTCAATCACTTGTGATTGGGCTTGCGCTGCAGCTTGTTGTTTACGGAGTTCTTGGGTTAACTCTTCTTTTTCACCACGAACCCGTTGTATTTCGTTGCGAAGGTTTTCAAATAAGTTTTGTTGCTCGATCAGATTACTTTGAAATTTTTTGATATCTTCGGCGTTCTTTTTAATTTCTTCAGACTGAGAATCAAGTTTTTTTCGTAAATCTAAGATGGCACGCCGAGCTTCATCGTCTTCAAAGAGACCAGCATGCGCGATCGGCAATATAAAAAGCGAAAGTAAAAGTATTAATTTTTTCATCGGTAAGTAATTTCAGCACGACGGTTTTTGGCAAAAGCATTTTCGTCATTTCCTGACATGGCAGGTTTTTCTTTTCCGTAACTCACAGCTTCCATTTGTCCGTCAGCCACGCCTAGGGCATTTAAAGCACGGCGAACAGCCTCTGCACGTTTTTGGCCTAATGCAATGTTGTATTCGCTTCCACCTCGCTCATCGGTATGCCCCTCGATATTGGCACGTCGTGAGTTGTCTGCTTTGATAAAGCGGGCATGGGCCTCAAGAACAGATTGAAATTCAGACTTGACGGTGTAGCTGTCGTAGTCGAAATAAACCACATTGGAAACACCGGCAGGTCCGGGTTTGGTGCCACTCATAGTGCCAATTCCACGCGCATCTAAGGATGAAACAGAAGATGATGAAGCAGCAGTGTTGGGGTTTGCGCCTGAACGATCCTCTACCGGAACATCATTGAGCTTCACATTGGAAGCACAACCAGTGACGATGGCAGCCATCAATAGGATTTGTAAAAGTTTTTTCATAGTGGTCATAACTTAAAGGAAAAACAGATTATTACGGAGCCTTAGAAAAAGGGCCCCAGTTGGGTTCACGTAGGTCACCGCCCTGACCGGCTAGTCTTGCTTTGATTCGGCCATCCAAGGTGCTTGTCATCAAGGCTTCACGCCCATCTTGTCGCGTGGCGAAAACAATCAAGCGACTGTTGGGTGCAAAGCTAGGTCGTTCATCGGCAGTCGTATCAGTAATGGCACTGGTGTTTCCACTGGCAAGGTCCATCACGTGCAATTTATATGCGCCTCCGATGCGGGAGATATAAGCCATCCAACGACCGTCAGGACTCAACGCAGGCGATATGTTGTAGTTACCTGTGAAGGTCACGCGATTGGCAGGACCACCCATTGCAGGCATTCTGTATATCTGTGGTGAACCACCTCTGTCGCTGACAAAATAAATAGCGGTTCCATCTGGTGAGAATACCGTTTCTGTGTCAATGGCCACCGATTGGGTTAAGCGTCGGGGTTCTCCACCCTGAGAATCCAGCAAGAAGATCTGTGAACCACCATCGCGACTTAAGGTCACGGCAACTGTGCGACCGTCTGGTGACCAAGAGGGTGCGCTATTGGACCCTTTGAAATTGGCCAGTACGCGCCTTTTGCCAGTGGCAACATCGTGCACATAGACCACTGGCTTACGCGACTCAAAGGAGACATAGGCTAATTGCGTGCCGTTAGGGCCCCAACTAGGAGAAATGATGGGTTCTGGACTTGCAAGCGCTGATTGGGCGTTTTCACCATCGGAATCAGCCACCCATAAGTTGTAGCGGCCTGTACTTGACTTGGTGACATAGGCAATGCGTGTTGAAAAAACACCTCGATCACCTGTTAGTTTGAGGTAAATGAGATCGGAAATTTGATGCGACGCAAGGCGTAAGTCAGCAGCGACCACGGTGTAACTCATCGCACCAAGATCTTGGTTTCGTACCACATCCCACAAACGAATGCGGACATCGTATCGTCCATCGGATAGACGGCTGATGCTACCTGTTAGAACGCCATCAGCACCTTTTTGACGAAGGTCACCCACATCTGGGCGCTCGGTTTCGTCAATGGTTTTGCCTGTTGGCAGAACTTTGAATTGCCCGCTACGCTCCAGATCCGCTTGCACAATCGCGCTAATTTTTTGTGGAACACCCTCTTCACCACGTAGGGGGGCAATCGCGATTGGGACTTGTGTGAGTCCTACACCCGATACTTCTACCCTGAATTGGGCATGGCAAATATGCGCCATGAGCAAAAGAGAAATTCCGCTCAAGATTCGCCATAAAAAGTACTTGATTTGCATAGTGTTTCTTATTGGGAACAATCCTTCTATTTTAAAGGACGATGGATCGATAATCAGGATATTCCAGATTACCAGCACCACCATGCCCCAGACTGCTTCTGTTCTGAAACGCCTTGACCGGGCACGACACTATTTTTCTAAGCCCCTTATCGCTTGGATAGCAAGCATTTTGTCAGTGGTCATCATTTCTCTCACCGAACCACTCGTTCCTGCTTTACTTAAACCACTTCTTGATCAAGGTTTTCAAAAGGGTAACTTGCAGTTGTGGTCGATACCCGTTGCTTTAATGGGGCTGTTTGCAGTGCGAGGACTTTGCGCTTTCATAGGCCAAGTGGCATTGGCGCGAGTTGCCAACCGTGGTTTATTGGGATTGCGCCTCGAGATGTTCGAGAGGCTTTTAGACGCGCATCCATCCTTATTTCGCCATCAAACCTCAAGTGCACTCGGTAACACCTTGGTATATGAGGTGCAAGCGGGCGCAAGCATGTTGGTGAATTCGCTTTTGAGTCTCAGTCGCGACACTTTGACCTTGCTTGCATTGATTGGCTATTTGCTATTTTTGAATTGGAAGCTCAGTTTGATTGTGGCTTTTCTGTTTCCAGCAGTCGCATGGCTGATGAAAGTCATTACCAAACGCTTGTATGGACTCACTAAAAGTAACCAAGAAGCAACGGATGCACTAGCTTATGTGGTGGAAGAAAACGCGTTGGCATTTAGAGAAATACGTTTGCATGGTGCTCAGAAATCGCAACTACAACGGTTTGAGCATTTGGGTAAATTGATGGATCGCATTGCCATGAAATCCACCGTCGCTGGCTCTTCCCTCACACCTCTGACCCAACTCATGGCAGCGGCAGCTTTGTCTGCTGTGATCAGCGTAGCCCTTTATCAAAGTGACCAAAACGGAACCACTGTGGGGGAGTTTGTGGCATTTGTGACCGCTATGTTGATGTTGGTTGCCCCTATCAAACATTTGTCGGAAGTTGCAAGTCCTTTGACCCGTGGTCTAGCCGCATTAGAGCGTGGTCTCGATTTAATTGAAACCACACGAATCGAAGGCACCGGTAGTTTTAAAAAACCCCGTGCCTCGGGACATATTCGCTTTGAAAAAGTGCATGTGCAGTTTGATACCGATAGTCCAGCAGCCTTAGAGCATATTGACCTAGACATACAACCTGGAGAGTGTGTGGCCTTGGTTGGCGCTTCTGGTGCAGGAAAGACTACATTAGTCAACCTGTTGCCACGTTTTATAGATATTTCATCCGGAAAGATTTATCTGGATGATGTCAATCTTCGCGATTGGAACCTTGTTTCTTTACGTTCCCAGTTTGCAATGGTGAGCCAGCAAGTGGTGGTGTTAAACGATACGCTTGCAAATAATGTGGCCCTAGGCCTACCCATGGATATTTCGCGTGTTCAGCAATGTCTGCAAGATGCCAACTTAAATTCTTATGTTGAGGGTTTAGGCGAAGGTATTCACACTACCGTAGGGCATAACGCCTCACAACTCTCTGGTGGGCAACGCCAGCGCTTGGCAATCGCCCGCGCTTTCTACAAAGATGCGCCTATTTTGATATTGGACGAGGCCACTTCTGCACTAGACAATGAATCCGAGCGAGCGGTGCAAGAAGCAATAAGTCGATTACAAAAAGGGCGTACCACCTTATTGATTGCCCATCGCTTATCCACAATCGAACATGCTGATCGAATTGTGGTGCTGAGTAGTGGAAAAATCATTGAAATGGGCACACACCAAGAGTTATTGGGACTTGGTGGAACTTATTCGGCGCTTT